>JBNJDH010000001.1:0-39056 GCA_051744695.1 Bacteroidota bacterium
GATCCGGCTCATTATTATTTCCAGGATCTTTCACCCGAACAATATGAAGAAATGATCCACATCGCAAGCAACAGCAACCAAACATTTGATTGACAGCAGAACTGATGGAAATTGGACTGTTTTAAAGACAATAGATCGTTAGATTATTAGATTTAAGATGTAAGATGACTCGTATGGCACTGAAAATTTACATTTTGACAGACAGGAGAATTTAAATATTAACAATTTAATCAAAAGCTCTTGCAAAAGTTTAACGGACTATTGAAAGATCAACTCTTCAACAAACAAGAAAAAACATCATTTTGCAGGTCATTTGCTATTGCTTAAGATTTGCAGACCCCATAAAAAAGAATTAAAATTGTAATTGCTGTTCGCAAAATTTTGCAGGACAGCAATTCTTGTTTTGTGGGACACTTAATTTCCGAAGCCATGCCATACAAAGAGCCAAAAATCGAAAAGCTATATTACTCCATTGGCGAGGTGGCCAAAATTTTTGATGTCAACACTTCTCTCATTCGGTTCTGGGAAAAAGAATTCGACATTATCAGGCCGCACAAAAACAAAAAAGGGAACCGGCTCTTTACCCAAAAAGACATTGATCATTTTCACCTGATCTATCACCTCGTCAAAGAACGGGGCATGACCCTCAAGGGAGCCCAGAAAAAATTAAAAGAAAACAAAGACGAAACGCAAAATAATTTTGAAGTTGTAAAGAGGCTTCAGGAAATCAGGCAGGTTCTGGTAGATATTAAAGAGACGCTTTAATACCCACCATCGTTTCATCAAAGTTTCCGCAGAACAATCTTCTCTTTTTCAAAACAGGGAAATAGAAAAATCAACTTACCATGAGCCAACCATTGTTGAAGGATGTCATCAACGCCATAGAAGAATTTGCACCGAAGGCTTTCCAGGAAGATTTTGACAACTCAGGGCTTCAGACCGGGCATCCCGACTCGGAAATTCAGGGGATTCTCATATCTCTTGATGTGACAGAAGCCGTTGTGGACGAAGCACTCGGAACAGGATCCAACCTCATTGTTGCTCACCACCCCGTAACACTTCAAGGGTTAAAAAAACTGACAGACCGGACCGAACCCGAACGGGTGCTTATGAAAGCCATCAAAAATGATGTAGCGATCTATTCGGCCCATACAAGCATTGACACGGTCGCGAACGGTGTGAGCGGCAAACTGGCAGAAAAACTGGGCCTTACCGATGTAACAGTCCTTCAACCACGCAAAAGACTTCTCGAAAAACTGGTCACCTTCGTCCCCACCGATCATGCCGAAAAAATCAGGGAGGCCATTTTTGCAGCAGGCGCAGGTGTTATCGGTGAGTACGACGGATGCAGCTACAACCTTCAGGGACGTGGTTCTTTCAGACCCGGAGAAGACACCAATCCTTATGTGGGGGAAAAAGGAAAGCTCCATTATGAAGCGGAAGAACGCATCGAGACCATAATGCCTTCACATTTGCGAAACCAGGTGCTTCAGGCCCTGTTTGCGGCCCATCCGTACGAGGAGGTTGCATATGACATCTATCCCCTGGAAAATGCCTGGCCACAAACCGGATTCGGCTCGATAGGGAAGCTCCCGGCACCGATGAAAGAAAAA
The DNA here is from genome assembly GCA_051744695.1 of Bacteroidota bacterium. GTDB lineage: Bacteria > Bacteroidota > Bacteroidia > Bacteroidales > Marinilabiliaceae > Marinilabilia. The sequence goes on from JBNJDH010000001.1 coordinate 1,614, forward strand.
GAAATGCTGGACCATCTCAAAAAAATAACAGGAACCCCCTGTATCAGACACACGGCTCTGAACGGAAAACCCGTTAACACTGTAGCGGTTTGCGGCGGATCGGGCAGTTTTCTTTTGCAAAAAGCCATTAATGCAAGAGCAGACGTTTTTGTGAGCGCTGACTTCAAATATCACCAATTTGCCGAAGCAGATGATAAAATTGTTATCGCCGACATCGGACATTATGAAAGTGAACAATTTACTAAAGAAGTTTTTTTTGAGCTACTTACAAAAAAATTCCCTAATTTTGCAGTCCGTTTGTCGAATGTATCTACCAATCCCGTAAAATATTATTGACAGAATGACAAAGAAGGAGACACAAACCAATACCGGGGAAAAAAGCGTGGAAGAGAGATTGCGCGCTCTGTACAACCTCCAGAAAGTAATGACAGAAATTGACAAACTTCGCACCTTACGCGGAGAATTGCCGCTGGAAGTACAGGACCTTGAAGATGAAGTAGAAGGGTTGGAAACCCGCATCAACAACTTGAATGCGGAGATCAAAGACCTGAACAACAGCATCCAGGAAAAGAAAAACGGCATTAAGGAAGCCGACATGCTCATCAAGAAATATGAGTCTCAACAGTCCAATGTCCGAAATAACCGCGAATTCGAATCTCTTAATAAAGAGATAGAATACCAGAACCTTGAAAAGGAACTCTGCAAAAAGCGGATCAAAGAGTTTGAATCGGAAATGAATGCCAAACAAGAAGCGATTTCAAACTCTCAGGCTTTACTGGAAGAAAGGAAATCTGACCTGGAAGCCAAAAGAAAAGAACTGGACAATATCGTTTCTGAAACCCAGGACGATGAGGAAAAGCTGAAACAAAAGGCAAAAGATACTGAAAAGGATATCGACGACCGACTTCTTACGGCTTTTAAACGGATTCGCAAAAACGCCCGCAACGGACTGGCCGTGGTAACGGTTGAACGTGATGCCTGTGGTGGTTGTTTCAACAAAATTCCGCCCCAGCGTCAACTCGATATCCAGTCGCGCAAAAAAGTGATCGTTTGCGAATATTGTGGCCGCATTCTTGTAGATAGTGAGCTTTGAAACTGGAATTTCTCTCGGATTCAGAATAGAATTTTCCATAAAACGAGCATGCAGATTTTGACCGAAAACCTGTATGCTCGTTTTTCATGATCGACCTCGACCCAATGTCCCGGGATTAATAAGGACTGCTGAAAATTGCATATAAATTTAGATTTAAACCGTTTACCGCTGTTGTTTTTCATGCCCAGGCGCAGGGGAACTGGCCAAAAAATGGAAGCAACCTTACATCAGGAAAGCCCGCTTCACCCTGTACAATAGATGGTAAGAAGATTTTTTTTAAGAGTGTGGAATTATTTCACAGGGTAAAGTGGACTGAAAGCTGAAAGAGGCTTTTGTGGTTATTAAAAAACACCCAACTGAAGCTGGGTGATTTTACTAAAGAAAGAGCTGTTTGAAATATCCAGAATTATTAAACAAGGGGGGCGGAGTGTTTCGTGAATTGCGGCATAGCATCAAACTCCCAGCCGTCTTTCCCCATAAATTGCAACGAACTGACTTTTTCAGCAGCACCTTGTTGGTCCCTGAAAAATTCATCGAAAAATCATCCAATGGCTAAGCTAAGTCCGGCTTAAGTGAACGAGAGTGATTTTACCAGCTTCCTCCGGCACCACCGCCGCCGAAACCGCCGCCGCCGAAGCCACCAAAGCCGCCGCCGGCACCGCCGCCAACGCCACCGAATGAACCAGTCCCGGAGGAAAAACTGCCCCAGCTTCCGGAATGACGACCGCCACCTCCCATCATCATGGTCAGCAACATCCAGAAGGAAAGATTGTGCCCCATAGAGTTTTGGCGGGTCTTCTTCCCACGAAGAGAAGTTAAAAATATGATCAGGAGAAATACGATAATGCCTATGGCTCCCGAACGACTTCCGGACGACTGAGTCTTCTCCTTATATCCTTCGGCCGTATAAGTTCCCCGGGTAAGATCCATCAAAACCGAAACCCCGGCGGCAATACCATTGGCATAATCGTTTTCTTTGAACCGGGGGATCATTTCGTTGTCTACAATCCGATTGGCAATGGCATCGGGAACTGTTCCCTCCAAACCATAACCCGTGGCAATAAATGCCTGACCATCCTGATCGTTGGTTTTGGGTTGCACAAGAACCAAAGCCCCATTGTCCTTATCACTTTGTCCGATGCCCCACTCTTCTGCAAGGCGAAAGGCATAATCACCGGCATCGTATCCGCCCAGATCCGAAATCGTCACAACAGCAATCTGGGTGCTGGTCTCACGGGCAAATTTGACCAGTTCACGTTCCAATTGTTCTTCTGCTCCCTGGTCCACAACACCGGCCATGTCGTTTACTAATCTCGGAGGATCAGGCCTTTCGGGCAGCTTTTGTCCCAAAGCGGACATAATCGAGAAAAACAAAAGTATATTCAGAAGATAAATTCGTATCATAAAAATTCTTGTTTGTTATCCGGAATAAATTCCATCCGGGAGATATTGAAGTATTATTTTGCCAGTTCCAACCCGGAAGATTCAGAAACTGCCAGGTACTGAAAGACCGGTCTATTGTTTACCAAAAGAAATATCATCAGACAATTCATTGACATCATCACTCTGATAAGGGAAATGTTTTTTCAATTGTTCCCCGCTCATCAAAATGCCCTCGGAGATTCCACGGGTGAATTCTCCTTCTTTAAAATGGCCGGCCATGGTATCCTTTATATTGTCCCAAAAACCTTCGGGAACCACAGCATTGATCCCGGCATCGCCGATAATGGCAAATTTGTGGTCTTTCAGGGCAAGATAAAACAACACACCGTTCCTTTTTTCAGTCTTGTGCATTTTAAGTTTCCGGAACCAAAAAGCGGCCCTGTCCAATACATCTTCGGGGCATTTTTTTTCAATATGCACCCGTATTTCGCCCGATGTATTCAGCTCGGCCTCTTTAATTGCGTCTGTAATCTGCTTTCTCTCTTCTTTTGTAAAAAGATCTTTAGCCATAACGATTTCTATTAAAATTCCACCTCGGGCACCTCATCTGCCCCTTCGTCCGATTCAAAATAGGGTTTGCTTTCAAAACCAAACATTCCGGCTATAAAATTCCTTGGGAACTTCTTGATGTAGGTGTTATATTGGCGGGTGGCTTCATTGAATTTTCGCCGTTCCACCGCAATCCGGTTTTCCGTCCCCTCGAGCTGAGCCTGAAGGTCCCTGAAATTTTGATTGGCTTTTAAATCCGGATATCGCTCCATAACCATCATCAATCTCGAAAGGGATGAAGAAAGCCCTTCCTGTGCTTCTTCAAATTTCTGAAGATTTTCTTCATTCAACTCATCGGCAGAAATATTGATACTGGTGGCTTTCGACCGGGCTTCCACGACAGACTCCAGGGTTTCCTGCTCATGGTCGGCATATCCTTTGACCGTATTCACAAGATTGGGAACCAGATCAGCGCGGCGTTGATAGACATTTTCGACCTGTGCCCATGTGGCATCGATATTTTCTTCCAGTTCCACCATTCTGTTGTAACCACAACTCGAAAGCAGGGGAACAATCAACAAAGCTAAAAGAGTGTATTTCAAATGTTTCATATTTCTCATAAATTAAAAGTCTTTCAATCCAAAATTGCGTATAGTTCCTTCAAACAATAGTCCGTTAAACTTTTACAACAACCTTTGAATCAACTGTTTATACCATAATGGTTTTTTGTCAAAATGCAGATTTTCAGCATTATATGATTTATCTTACCTGCCTGCCGTCAGGCAGGAATCTGATATCTAAAAATCTAACGATCTATTGTTCAAAATTAGTTCCATTCATTGGTTTTTTGCCAAACTGTCACGGTTTTTTTTCGAGAGAATCCAGAGGCCAAGGAAAGCCATGGCACCATTAAGCATTAACTTTTCATACCCCATGGTGAATCCGAACCACGCCTCAGCATTAAAATCTAGAATCCCTGTAAAAACCGGCGTAGCCACTGCCACCAGAGGCACCAGCCGATCTATGACCCGGCGCCGGGTAAACAAACCAAAGGCATAAAATCCAAGTAAAGGTCCATAGGTATACCCCGCAAGTGTATAAACCGTATCAATAATGCTGTCCTGTCCTAGAACCCGAAAAACAATGATCACCAACCCGACAATGACGGCAAATGCAAGGTGTACCATCATCCGGATCTTTTGCGACCGCTTTTCCGAATGCTTGCTGATGTCCAACACATCCACAGAAAAAGAGGTGGTCAGGGATGTGAGCGCCGAATCGGCACTGGAAAAAGCAGCCCCCATCAATCCAAGGAAAAAAAGGACCCCTACCGGCCATGGCAAATAGTCACCGGTGGCGACAACAGGATAGATGTCATCGGCCCTTTCGGGGATTTCAATTCCCTCTTGTTTCATAAAAAGGATCAGCACCACACCCAGCGAAAGGAATAAAAAATTGACAGGAATAAAGGCAAATCCATACGAGAGCACATTTTTCCGGGCTTCTTTCAGATTCCTGCAACTCAGATTTTTTTGCATCATATCCTGGTCGAGCCCGGTCATCACGATGGTAATAAATATTCCTGACAAAAACTGTTTGGAAAAATGCTGCGGCGATTTCCAGTCTTCAAACTCGAATACATGAAAAAACCGGCTGTTTCCTATTTCCTGAACAAGTCCTGAAAAAGAAAGATCTAGCTCGCGACCGATATAAAAAACAGTAACGGCAGCCGCAACCAAAAAAAGAATGGTTTGAAGGGCATCGGTCCATATTATGGTTTTGATCCCCCCGCGAAAAGTATAAAGCCAGATCAGTCCTATCAATATCACCACTGAGAGGCCAAAAGAGATGCCCACCTGACTGAACAGAGAAATATGAAGAACGACAGCCATAAGGTATAGCCGCGCAGCTGCCCCCACCACTTTGCTGGCAATAAACAAAAATGCACCTGAACGATACGAGCCGTTTCCAAACCGGCCCTGAAGATACGTATAAATGGATGTGAGATTCAACTTGTAATAAAGTGGCAATAAGACAAAAGCAATGACGATATACCCCACAAAAAACCCGGCTGCCATCTGCATATAAGTAAAGCCGACGGAAGTGACGTAACCCGGGACAGAAACAAAAGTCACGCCCGATAGTGATGCCCCCACCATACCAATGGCCACAACCATCCAGGGAGATCTCCGGTTCCCCAGGAAAAAACTGAAATTATTGGCATGCCGGGATGTAACCAGCGACACCCCGATCAAAACCAGAAAGTAGGTTCCTATTAGTGCCAGTATCAATAAAGGGTCCATTGACAATGCTTTTTTCCGGATTACAAATGAAGAGATTTTTCTCGAACTGACCATTCCCGGCCATGAATATTGGTGATGTACCTGTAAATAATAGTCCGTTAAAATTTTGTAATGCCTTGTAATTCAATTGTTTAAAATCACGGCGTTTATCAGGTTAAATCACAGTATATCAGCGTTATACGACTCATCTTAAATCTTATATCTAAAAATCTAAAGTTCTATTGTGTAAAATACCTCAGCAAGAGCTAACCGAAAATCATATTTATAGTTCATCTTGCACAGGTCAAATGGGGACGCCTATTTATTTTATTAACTTTGCCCCTTCAAAATCAGAAACAAGATGAGCGATTTACAATTCCCGTCAAAAATACTGGAAAACGCCGTCAATGAATTCTCGCGACTGCCGGGTATCGGAAAAAAAAGTGCGCTGCGCCTGGTGCTTCATCTTCTTAAGCAGGAAAAAGACTCGGTGTATCGCTTTGCTGATGCCCTGACAACGCTTGTGGATGAAATCAAATACTGTAAAAGCTGTTACAATATTTCCGACAGTGACCTTTGCTCCATTTGTGCAGATCCACGCCGGGACCATGGAACAATCTGCGTGGTGGAGAACATCCGCGATGTCATGGCCATAGAGAACACACATCAATACCAGGGAATATATCACGTATTGGGAGGTTTGATCTCCCCAATGGACGGAACCGGCCCCGATGATCTGACCATCGACCCTTTGGAGAAAAAACTTAAAGAAGAGAAAGTCAATGAGATCATCTTCGCTTTAAGCACAACCATGGAAGGCGACACCACCAATTTTTATCTTTACCGGAAATTCCGTAACTATCCGGTCAAATTCACCACCATTGCCCGGGGGATTGCCATCGGAGACGAACTGGAATACGCTGATGAAGCAACCCTGGGCCGATCCTTAATGGACCGGCAACCTTTCAACAGCGAAACCTGAATAACTTGAACCAACATGGAAAAAGACAAAAAAGAAAAAACTTTTAGCCAGATCATCTCCACTTTTTGGGGGCTTTTCGGCGCAATGATTGTCATGCTTGGCATTGCCCTTTGGATTGTCAAAGATGCCGGTCCCGTCATCGAATGGAACCTGACCCAGCGGGAAAACCTTAAATCCATCATACTGATTCTTGCTTTGGCAGGAATACCGGCCAGTCACTTTTTTCACAGCAGAAAGACCAGGCTAATAGATCCAGAACTATCTGTTTACGAAAAACTTATCCAGTACAAAAACAGCTTTTTTGTTAAGATTGCCACCATGGAGGCGTTAGCCGTTCTTGGCCTTTTGGGATACATGGTCTCGGCCGATACAACATTTCTTTATGTATTTGCGTTACTGCTTTTGGCTTTCCTGATCAACCGTCCCGGCAGAAACAGCATTATGCGGGAGTTGGAACCCGAAGAAGAAAAACATGAATAAACACCTCTGAATTATGGTTATTGCAGTTGATTTTGACGGCACCATCGTAGAACACCGATATCCCGACATCGGAAAAGAGAAACTGTTTGCTTTCGAGACCCTGAAGGCGTTACAGGATCAAGGGCATTTGTTGATTTTATGGACCTTCAGAACCGGCAAGGAGCTGGAGGAAGCCGTGGATTTCTGCCTCCGCAACGGATTGGAATTCTACGCAGTCAACAAAAGCTATCCCGAGGAAGAATTTGACGGGACAATGAGTCGCAAGATCAGTGCGGATGTTTTTGTTGACGACAGAAATGTTGGCGGATTCCCTGGCTGGGGTGAAATCTATCAAATGTTAAGCCTGGAAGTACCTGAAAAAGAGCGCACATTATTTATGCAGAAATATCAAAAAGCCGAACGGAAAACCTTTTGCGGTTTTATGAAATGGCTTTTTTGCAGGGAATAGAGAATCAATAGACCATTAGATTTTTAGATATTCCATTCCTGCCTGACGGCAGGCAGGTAAAACGAATCGTATAGTACTGATATACTGTGATTTAACACGGAAAACCTCAAAAGATTAAACAACTGAATTACAAAGCATTGAAAAAGTTTAACAGACTATTGGAGAATAAAACAGACTTTTTTTCGTTAAATTAAATGATGTTATGTAATTTTATAAATCATTAAAAACAATAGTCCGTCAAACTTTTGTAATACACTGTATTTCAATTGTTTAAAATTTCGGCGTTTCTCAGATTAAATCACAGTATATCAGTGTTGTACGAAATTTCTTACATCTTACATCTAATAATCTAACGATCTATTGTAAAAAAGGAGTTTTTTTATTTTTTGTCCATGAACCCGACCATTTCCGTTATCATAGTCTCTTATCATGCAACTCCCCTCACCCACCTGTGTCTTTGGTCTCTTGCCTGCAGCGGACTCAAACACTCAGAGGTAATTGTCATCGACAATACCGGAAACGATCCATATAATCAAAAGATCTCTGCCGACTTTCCGTTTGTCAAAATCATTCGAAACCGGACAAATGAAGGCTTTGGCAAAGGCTGTAACCGTGCTTTTAAATCCTCAGGCGGGAAGATCATCCTATTTCTGAATCCCGACACCATTGTGCCCGAAGATTTTGAACACAAGCTCATCAATTTTTTTGAAACCCATCCCCGTGCAGGCGCCATGGGAACAAAAATGATAGACGGATACGGTCGTTACCAGAATGAGTCAAAAAGAAATTTCCCTCATCCCTTAGCTGCCCTACTGAAATTTACCAAGCTACACAAATTTACCCCTCCCTCAGCCACCAAATGGCATTATTACGCCCGGCACATCCCTCCGGATTCGCCGGCAGAAACAGAAGTTTTGTCGGGATCATTCATGGCTGTTACCCGCCAGGCTATGCTTCAGACCGGTGGGTTCGATCCCCGGTACTTCCTTTATGCCGAAGACATTGATTTGTCCTGGCTAATCCTCCGGTCCGGATTTGAGGTGTGGTACAACCCTGATATCGTGGTGGTACACCTAAAAGGAGAAACCACGAAAAGAAGCCCGACATATATCAGAGACTTCTACCAGTCGATGCTTCAGTTTTATGATAAACATTATGCCCCACGGCAACATCCCCTGCTCTTTTCAATGGGCATTACCGCTATTAAAAGTGTTTCATTCTTTTCATCCATACGGCATCGTTACCGGACCATTTTCCGGTCCAATGTGCCATCCAAAGTAAACCTTCACCCCGACTCCTGCATGGAAAGTTACGAAAAAATCCACTCCGCTCTCCCGTTTCAGGTCAGCAAACACAAAGGAAAACGATGGAAGCACTCTTACCTCCTGCTTTCAACCGGCAACTTATCTCCAAAACAACTGATCAGAACAATGGAAAATCAAATTGACCATTCATGCAAAATGATGATTTGGCACAAACCATCAGGACATCTTTTGCTTCTGAGCAATGCGCATCATTATAGCCTCTCCGTTCCATTGTCAGAGATCAAATAAATCGGGCACTTCATCATTCAAAAACGGTCATTCAAAAAATCATCGGACTATAAACATCAATATTAAGGTTATTTTTTGTATTTTGAAACCTCAAAAAACTGATGCCCATGACATTAATACGACCGACTTTCATCTCCGGATTGCTATTTTTTATTGCTTGTCTGGTCACGCTTCCATCAAATGCCCAAACACGTCAATTGCGTGAAGCCGACAATCTCATTCAATCGGAATTGTACGATGAAGCCATCAAAATCCTGAAGCCTTTGGTAAAAGAAAACAATACCGAAGCCATATTCCTGACGGGGTTTAGCATGATGAACCGCCATGACGACATGGAGGCGGCTATCCAAATGCTGAAGAGAGCTGCCGATGCCTATCCGCTTCAGGAAAACAAGAAAAACAGTGAGGAAACCCTGGAAGCTCATTTCTTCCTGGCACAGGCCCACCGGCTCAACGAGGAAACAAAAACGGCCAAAGAAAAATTTGAGGATTTAAGAAAACACACAGACGACGAGGAAGTGCTTGAAGAGATTGAAAGGGAAATTCAATATTGCAACAATTTCCTGGACCTAAAAGACGATCCGGTGGAGATGAAAACTGAACACCTGGGCGAAGTACTCAACAGCCGCTATGATGATCACAGCCCCATTGTGAGATACGATGAATCCACAATATATTTCACCTCCAACAGGCCCACAGAGGACCGGGACAGTGATGATCCTTTTTTCGAGAACATTTATCAAAGTCAGTGGCGGAACGGGCAATGGACCGAACCTGAAATCCTGGATATCCCGGGAGAATCATTGGCCCACAGGGCAACAGTGGGCCTGACCCCCGACGGGCAGGGACTGATATTTTTTCAAAACGACGGCCAAAGCGGGTCCTTATACATCACCCGCCCAACCTTCAACGGATGGAGCGAACCCGAGCCCCTTCCCGAACCGATCAATTCAAATCATCACGAATCGCATGCATCCTTCTCCCGCGACGGCAATACCATTTATTTCTCGAGCGACCGTCCCGGAGGAATGGGGGGCAGCGATATTTACATCTGTCATAAATTACCCGACGGCTCATGGGGTGAGCCTCTGAATGCAGGAGAAAACATCAACACCCCCAACAACGAAGAAGGCCCTTTCATTCATCCAGATAATGAAACACTCTATTTTTCATCAGACGGCAATCAATCGATGGGGGGATTCGACGTTTTTAAAAGCAAAAAAAAGGAAAACGGGGAATGGGGAGAACCTGAAAATATTGGATATCCCATCAATACTCCGGCGGACGATCTGTTTTACATCCCTACTCCCAACGGCCAGAGGGTTTATTATGCCACCCGCCGCAAAGAAAGCCTGGGCAGGCTGGACCTTTTTCTCCTGCGTTTTTCTGAAACCAATGAACGGTCCATGTCGGTGGTCGCTTCGCACATCTTTAACAGCAACGATGAGCCGGCCGGCAATGCTGTTGTCCGTATTACCAACCCCGCAACCAATGAACAGGTAGGCATCTACCGCGTCAACCATAACTCGGGGAAATTTGTGGCCATTGTACCGGCTGCCCGGAAATACGAACTAACCATTGAATGCGAGGGACACAAGCCTTACCACGACACTTTTAACCTAAAAACAACAGACGATTACAAAACCAGAAACCGGGCCATATATCTCCCTTCAGTGACCCTGAAAGAAAAAGAGTAGCAACGGTCAGCCTTCATTTTTGACATATTCGGGTCATAAGATTATTTTTGCCGCTTTAAAAAAACAGGATATGATCAGAAATGATAAAATCGTTCTTCGTGCCCTCGAACCACAAGATGCTGACCTCCTTTACAACTGGGAAAACCAAATGGAGTTGTGGCCTGTCAGCAATACCCTGACTCCCTTCAGCCGGCATCAGATTCTGACATATATCCGACAAATTTCACTCGACATCTATCAAACCAAACAATTGCGATTGATGATCGATGTGGTCAACGGAGAGAAACAGGACAGCATTGGCATGATCGATTTGTTCGATTTTGATCCATATCACAACAGGGGCGGCATCGGTGTGATGATCTACAAACCCGAACGCGGAAAAGGTCATGCCCGCGAAGCTGTTGATTTGTTCCTCAATTATGCTTTCAATCACCTGGGACTCCATCAGGTGTATTGCGACATTAGCGAAGACAATGACAGAAGCATCAAACTTTTTGAGAGTCTGGGATTCGAAATGATTGGCCGAAAAAAAGAATGGCTAAAAACCCCGAAGGGTTACAAGGATGAACTGATGTATCAAAAAATCGCCGGCAAAAAGTAAAACAAAAATTTTTGCAATCAAGCAACAAAACTGACCGGAGCAACTTCTCTCCATATAGAAAAATCAAAGAAAACCGGCGGAAGATCATTGCAGATCTTCAAAAACAGGAAATTTGTTCAAAACAGAATAATCGCCGGTTTGGGTATTTGTATAAATGCAAAAATGCTTCAGCCCATTGGTCAATACAAGATAGGGAACTTTTACAACCGTATTGTAACGGGCAGCCTGAGCCAGAACAGCCCCATCTATCTCTACCGACGGGGCTTTGCACTCCACGATCAGAGCCGGATTTCCCCTTCGGTTGTGTATGACAACATCGCATCGCTGGGCCATTCCGCCTATTTTAATCATCTTTTCCACTCCGGTCAGACCAGAAGGATATTGCAAATTTTCGTGCATATATCGGATGAAGTTCTGCCGAACCCATTCCTCGGGGGTCAGCACGACAAATTTTCCGCGAATCCCGTCAAAAATGAACTTCTTCCCCGCTTCTTCCTTATACCTGAAAGAAAAAGTTGGCAGATTAAGTTTTTCCATAAAAAAAATCCTCCATTTGAATGCGAACCCATACAAAGATACAAAAGCCATACAGATTCATGGTTTTTGAACCGTTTTATAAGAGACCGGAAAAAAATAACATTATCTTCGTAGTACCTGCACCGGGCACAAGAGGGCCCGGACCCAAAACTAAGCATGATTCACACACCTTTTACTGAATAAACCGTAAAAAATGAAGACCAAACAAGACATCGTTGAAAACTGGCTGCCAAGATATACAGGCAGGCCGCTAAACGAATTTACAAAACACATCCTCCTGACCAATTTCAACCACTACGTTGAACTCTTCTCAAAGTGGCACAATGTCCCCATCTACGGAGAAGAACACAACATGCCCAACTGCAGTGCCGAAGGCATTACCATCATCAATTTCGGAATGGGAAGCCCCAACGCTGCCACGGTTATGGATCTTTTGAGCGCCGTTAATCCCGGGGCAGTTCTTTTTCTGGGCAAGTGCGGCGGACTGAAGAAAAAAAATACACTGGGTGACCTCATCCTACCTATCGGAGCCATTCGCAGCGACGGAACATCCAACGATTACCTGCCGCCCGAAATCCCTGCCCTTCCCTCATTTAGCCTTCAGAGAGCCGTATCTACATCCATTCGCGACAAAGGAAGAGATTACTACACTGGCACCGTTTTTACGACCAACAAAAGGGTTTGGGAATACGATGAACGATTCAAAAAATACCTGGCGAAGACACGCGCCATGGCCATCGATATGGAATCGGCCACCATCTTCACCGTGGGATTTGCCAATTCCATTCCTTCGGGAGCTTTACTGCTTGTTTCCGATCAGCCCATGATCTCCACAGGAATTAAGACCATTTCCAGCGATCAGCGAGTCACCCGCGAATACGTGGAAGAACACCTCCGCATCGGCATCAATTCGCTCAAAGAACTTATCAATCACGGAAAATCTGTCAAACACCTGAAATTTGACAGCTGAGCAGACGCCCCCGGTTACCATGTCAGGATTCAGGTTTAAAATTGTAACTTTGCTCCTTCAAAGGGGACTATTATTATGAAGTTTGAAGATATTGTTTCACAACTGGAAAAAGGTCAGTTTGCCCAGGTTTACCTGCTTATGGGAGACGAACCCTGGTATGCCGACTACATTACCGATTACATTGCCCGCCATGCACTGAAGGATGAAGAAAAAGACTTCAACCAAACCACCTTGTATGGGAATGACATCAACGCGGTGGACATCGTTCATGCTGCCCGCAGGTATCCCATGATGGCCCCGCGTCAGGTTGTCCTCATCAGGGAAGCCCAGCACATTAAAGACTTGTCCCCGTTGGTTACTTATCTGGAAGCGCCTGCCCCAACAACCATTTTGGTTTTGAATTTTCGGGGAAAGATTGACAAAAGATCAAAATTTTGGAACAGCCTGAAGAAAAAGAATTTTGCTGTCACCCTTGAAAGTGAAAAGCTGAAAGAATACCAGGTAGGTCCATGGATTACCAATTATCTGAAAAAGCTGGGGTTTTCCATCGATGCCAAAGCCTCCACAATGCTGGTGGAACATCTGGGCAACAACCTGGAAAACGTGGTCAAAGCTCTGGACAAGCTAAAAGTCGCTGTCGGGAAAGATGTATCTACCATCACCCCCGCTCACGTAGAAGAGTATGTGGGCATCAGCAAAGACTACAACACCTTTGAACTCCAAAAAGCCATCACTCAGGGCAATGCGCTAAAGGCCAATCAAATTGCCCGGGTATTCGGGAAAAACCCCAACGCATATCCCATACCTTTGGTGACAGGTACCTTGTTCAGTTTTTTCCGAAGACTCATGTTTTTTCATGTGCTCATGCGAAGTGGCCAGACCAATGAAAGTGTTGTGGCCAAAAAGCTGGGCGTCCCAACGTTTGCATTAAAAGAATATAAGGCCGCTTCCCGCCGGTATAACTGGGGAAAATGCAGGCAGTCGGTGTCGCTCATCAGGGAAATTGACATGCGTTCCAAAGGTTACAGTAGTGAAAACACACCCCCGGAAGAACTCCTTAAAGAGTTGATTTTCAAATTAATGAATTAAAAAATACATTAAACCCACTCACATGGATATTAGTATTAACCTCATCATAATCATTGTCATTTCAGCCGTAAGCATTTATTCATTCAGTAATCCTGCTGTTCTGGGCAAACTTCAGTTCAATGCATGGCAAGTGGTTCACAGAAAGGAATATCACCGGGTTCTTTCATATGGTCTGGTGCACGGCAGTTGGATTCATCTTATCATCAACATGTTGGTGCTTTTCTCTTTCGGCAGGGGTGTTATACACTATTTTGAACAGGCATTCGACGGAGGCGCAACCATTCGCTATCTGATTCTTTTTGTAAGCGCCATAGTGGTATCCACCCTTTCATCCCTGAACAAAGAAAAAGACAATCCCCACTACAACGCTGTGGGAGCATCAGGCGCTGTTGCGGCGGTGGTGTTTTCATCCATTTTGTTCAACCCCTACCATGCCATTTACCTCTTTGGCATTGTTCCGATTCCGGGAATTGTTTTTGGGGTATTATTCATTATTTACTCCAAATACATGTCCAAACGCAACGTGGACAATATCGGCCATGACGCCCACTATTATGGAGCGCTTTACGGCCTGATATTCCCCTTGCTGTATGAGCCCAAGCTGGCCATCCACTTTTTCAATGAATTGATGAGTTTTAATTTTTAAGCTGATTAGTTCATGAATCTTCGTCATGAGATGCTCAAATATCAAGAAATACGAGTACCCGCAGACAAATTTGAAGCAGGAAATAGCGAACTATTTTCAATTCAAATTTGATGAGGACGCTTGTATTTCGCAGATAGTTGATGCATTGCAATAGATTATTTATGAATTAATCAGCTTAAGCCAAACCCATTTTGCTTATGCCACCGGGCAACCGGAAATATCTTATTCTCAACGGTCATTTTTATGAAACGGACAAGCCGCTTTTTACAGCGGCCAACAGGGCTTTCAGATATGGCGACGGGCTTTTCGAAACCATTCGTTGCCACCAGACCCGTCCGCTTTTCTTTGAAGAGCATTACCGGCGTCTCCTCCGGGGCATGTCGGTTCTGAAGATCAACACATCCGGTCTGCCCTCAGCCGCAGCTTTTCAGGAACACATTGAACGACTGATCGTGCGGAACCGCATCTTCTATGATGCCAGGGTCCGTCTTTCACTTTTTCGCCGCGATGGCGGGCTTTACACACCGGAAAATAACAACCCCGCCTGGTTACTCGAAGCCACACCTTTAGATGACAAAGGCTATCACCTCAACACCAATGGACTCCGGATCGGGATTTTTGAAGGATTTCCCAAGGTCTGGACATTGGCAGCACCCTTCAAAACACTGTCGGCCACACCTTTTATTCTGGCAGGTCTTGCCCGCAAAGAAAATTTCTGGGACGATTGCCTGATTCCTAATCAGGATAAAAAACTGATCGAAAGCATTAGTTCCAATCTTTTTTGGCGAAAAGATGACAAATTGTTCACACCCGCCGTTTCATCCGGATGTGTGGACGGCATCATGCGAAAACAGTTACTGCAGTTTGCCAAAGAGAAAAACATCCCTCTCACTGAAACAACGGGGGCATCAAAAGAAGAGTTGTTGTCTGCAGATGAGATATTTCTAACCAATGCTGTCAACGGAGTGCGCTGGGTTGTGGCCCTTGAAGAAAAGCGTTACTACAATCGCCTCCCAAAAGAAATTGTAAAATGGCTAAATGAACATGCCGGCACAAGCATGGGCTAATTAGTGTCTGGTCATAAAGTACCACTTGCTGCGTTACACGAATCCGCCAAAATACTCATTTACGTGAGTAAACGGCGTTTTTGGCGGCTTCGCAAGCTTTGCAATTGGCACTTTCTGAACAGACACATGATTACTAACATGCTTTGTCCAATTTATAGACGGGCACTAATTAGTGTCTGGTCAGCAAGTGGCACTTTATGGACAGATACTAATTAAAAGTCGGGTTGCGGGGAAAATTGGTCCAGGTTTTATATATGTCTCCCATTTTTTTCATGGCCCGTTCCCAGCTGTCTTCCACATCCCGGGTCATGATAAGCTCATCATCAAGGGTGGAAACCACCCAGCTATTCTCGGCGATCTCTCCTTCCAACTGATCGGGTGCCCAGCCTGAATAGCCGGCAAAAAACTTGACTGACCGGCTGGATGCCTCCCCGTCGTTGATCATTTTTTTCAGATGTTCAAAGTCACCTCCCCAGTATACCGTATCGGTCACCTTTATGGCTCCGGGAACAGCGGGCCCCAGGGTGTGAAGAAAACTCAGGGTATTGGAAGATACCGGGCCGCCCACGAACAATTCTCCTTCAAAACTCAGGAGATCGTCTATCACCTCATCAGGATAGAGCTCGGTGGATTTATTCAGAACAAAACCAACGGTTCCTTTTTCATTGTGTTCCGTAAGCAAAACAATGGACCGCGCAAAATAAGGACCCTGCAAAAATGGTTCGGCGATAAGAACCCTTCCGGCAGCAGGTTTCAGGTTGGTTTTCGAAGGCTGAAAAATGTTAAAATCAAGCTTTTTCATAAATCCTGCATTTTTCGGGGAGCTATATCACCCGGTATTGAACTAAACCCGGACCGGTATTTCGTCCGCCAGAAACCGGTACTTTTTCAATTGCAAAAGCTGGCCTGCAACCAATAAAAAAATGGCTCTGTAAGGAAGGAAAAAACCACCCTTACTCTCTAACTAAATTAAGAAAAAAACATGCCGTCTCCAAAAGTTTGTCCCACAAAAACATTCTTTGATCAAATTTTACCGACCGCTCAAAACCAGAGTATGGATATTGGACTGCGAATGACATAGATTTGCCGGTAAAGAGCTGCTTCTAAAGCAGCCGAAAAACAAAACAGCAAAGTTGAAATATAATGAGAAGAAGAAATTTACATCTGCTCAACTTTTTTCCGGTAATATTCTTGACTGTACTTTTTTCATTTGGTTGCCAGAGTCCGGGAAAGATGCTGTACCTGAAAAATGCATCGAACCGCGACACAACCATTGTATATGAACAGCCCGATAAGACCTACCGGATCCGGCCTGATGACATAATTTATGTCAGAATACTAACGGGAAACCCTGAAATATCAGCTTTATACAACAACACCCCTTCCACAGGTTTCAGCACCTCGATGAGTTCAAAAGCCGATCAATACATCAACGGCTTTACCGTCGATGAAAACGGACAAATTAAACTACCGGTACTGGGAAGTTTAAAAGTCACCGACAGAACATTAAAAGAAACCGAACAAAAGATCCAGGAACTGGCCGATGAATACCTGGTAGATGCCACCGTCATCGTGCGTTTGCTCAATTATAAAGTGACGGTGCTTGGAGAAGTGGACCGTCCCGGCGTATATAGTCACTACAACGATCAACTGACCATACTCGAAGCTATAGGCAAAGCCGGAGATATCTCCGACCTTGGAGATAAACGCAACATTATGGTGATCAGACCTATAGAGAACGGAAGAATTACATACCAGGTTGATCTTACCCGGAAAGAATTGCTCACGTCTCCAGCCTTTTTCCTGAAACCAGGCGACGTGATTTATGTCAAACCTTCACGCAGCAAAGCCTTCCAGGTCAACCTGCCCACCATGAGTATATTGCTGTCGTCCCTTACAACCGCGATTGTGCTTTTGCAATATTTCAATAATTAATGAACCCCTGTTATGACCAATCCCGACCGCACATCCCCACACGACGATTTTTCAAAAGGGCAACCACAAGAATCGTTCAGATATGCCCGCCTGTTTCTGGATAAATGGTATGTTTTTGTTATAGGGATTGTATTGGCTCTTCTGGGTGCCATTTTGATCAATCACCTCACCCATCCCGTATTCAAAGGAAACACAACCCTTCTGGTACGGAACGAGAACAAAAACCGCCTGGGAACCGAATCTTTCCTTCCGGCATTCTCATTCAATATGCAGGACAACATTCGCAACGACATCGGCATCCTGAAATCATACACCCTTACCCGAGAAACCATTGAATCGCTCGATTTGGATATCAGCTACCAGGCTATACCCCGTTGGGCCAATAACTGGGGGGTAAACCTTCTGACAAGAAATATTTACCACACCTCCCCCATCATTGTAGAAAAAAACAGCAAAACCACCCCGTTGGAGGAAGTCCCTATTTTTGTACGCATTCTCTCCCCCACTCATTTCCGACTTGATGTAAAAACAGAAACAGAAGACAAAACTATTGCATTGACCGACACTTTTAAATGGGGAGAGCCTGTAGAAAGCAAGTTTTTCTCCTTTTCCATTGAACTCAGAGAAAAATATGCCGATGCCATAGAGGACAAACAATCCTCTCTTTACAAACATGATTACAGTTTTACATTTCATGATCGGGACAAACTGGCTTCTAAATACAGAAATGCCCTGGAAGTAGATTTCTTTTTTAATGATGCAACCATTCTGGAGCTAAGATTAAAAGCACCTCATCCGGGTATAGCAACGGATTTTCTCAATCAACACACCCGTACTTTTATTGAA
The DNA here is from genome assembly GCA_051744695.1 of Bacteroidota bacterium. Classification (GTDB taxonomy): domain Bacteria; phylum Bacteroidota; class Bacteroidia; order Bacteroidales; family Marinilabiliaceae; genus Marinilabilia. The sequence continues at coordinate 19,772 of JBNJDH010000001.1, forward strand.
AACGGACTGCAAGAAAAAAATCAAATGGCCAATGCCACCATCGCTTTTATTGACCAACAAATTCAGGGAATATCCGACTCTTTAGAAGAAGCAGGCTCAGAATTTGAACAATTCCGCAGCCAAAACCGCCTCATCAACATCAGCTCTGAAGGGAACCTGGCTATGCAAAAAATGGAGGAACTGGTGTCCCAAAAAGGTGACAACCAAAGAAGATTAAGATATTATGAATACTTGTATGATTACATCCGCAATCAAAACGAATTTGATAACGTAATTGTGCCCAGCACGATGGGCATCAACGATCCTTCTCTCAACGATCTCGTGGCCCGATTAACCGAAGCTCACGCTAACCTCAACAGGTTGCTGACCACAGCCAGGGAAAACAGCCCCCAGGTCCAACAATTACAAAATGAGATCGAATCCATCCGGCAGGCCTTGATCAAAAACGTTAGAAACATTGTACAGGCCACGGAAATAGAACTCGAAGAGATCAACAACCAAATAGAGGATGTAAACAAACAGGTGGGAAAACTACCTGCCACCGAGCGGGAATACATCAATATCCAACGGGATTTTCAACTCAACGACAACCTATACACTTTTCTGCTCAGGAAAAGGTCCGAAGCTGCTATTGCCCTTGCTTCAAACGCCCCCGATCACAAAATCATAGACCCGGCCTTCGAGAGAACAACTTACCGCTCTTCGCCCCGCCCAAAAGCCAATTTCATCATAGCGGGCTTCCTGGGGCTGATCCTTCCGGCGCTGGGCCTGATTATCGGGGAACATCTGAACACACGAATCCGCGCCGGTTTTGATCCTGAACACCACAGCCATCTTCCGGTACTGGGATCCATTGAACATTGTCGCTACAAAGAAAGGCTACCTGTCATGGCACACTCCAAATCTCCACTGGCCGAATCTTTCCGGGCATTGCGTACCCACATTGATTTCATGCTTGGCGGAAAAAGCATGCCGGCAACCCTGGCCGTTTCATCATCCATAGCCGGGGAAGGAAAATCTTTTTGTTCGGCCAACTTGGGCGCGATATTGGCTATTGCAAACAAACAGGTGCTGGTAGTGGGAATGGACATGCGCAAGCCCCGCACGCATCTTGAGTTTAACATGCCAAACGATCAGGGATTAAGCAATTTTCTAATCGGCAAAGCCACTTTTGATGAAGTGGTGGTCTCATCAGAGCTTGAAGGACTATGCGTGACCCCAGCAGGCCCGGCACCACCCAATCCTTCAGAATTGTTACAGTCAGATCAGATGACCCAATTTTTGGATGCAGCCCGCCAATCGTTCGACATCATCATTCTTGACACACCCCCCATGGCCTTAGTCACCGATGCCTTGTTGGTTACGAAACACACTGATCTCAACCTGTTTGTAATGAGACAAAACTATTCCCGAAAACAGGCGCTTCGATTCATCAACCATCTCCACCAGTCAGGCAGAATCGGAAAAACAGGCTTTGTAATCAATGATGTTAAACTGCCGGGACCCTATTCCGCCCGCAACGGATATGGGTATGGCTATGCATACAGCAGGTACAGAAAAAGCGGTTATTACGAAGAATCCTGAGAAACAACATTGAATCATCGATTGGTAGAGTTAAAGACATGGGTCCCCAAAAGCCGGTCGTAGCGCCCCCCGGGTGGACGATAATAAACAAGGATCAGGTAATCATTCTCGGTACGTCCAAAACTGCCTTCAATGGGTATCATTGAGCCTTTGTCATCATCCTTTTCTTTTATCAGGTATTGATAATTGTAATACCCCTGTTTTAGCAGAAGAGTGAGAGTGTAAAGCTCATTGTCGTAATCATAGTCCATCAAATTGTTTTGGTTGCATTGCCAGTTGGTCAACTCTCCAAGCAGATAAACTTCACGATCATTTGAAGGCGGAGGCCCCTCCAGTGAAAAATGCACAAAACCATAATCGGCCGTCACAGCCGGATTCTCTTTTTCCTGCACATCAACAAAATATTGGCCATTGTAATCCCGGTGATAACGGTAAGATTTATCAACACGTGGCCTGTCGGTATAAACATCCACATGATAAAAGGGATCGGAAAATTCAATGCTTTCCACATGGTCGGACTGAAAACGGAAACTCCTGAGGTCTATCCAGCGAAATTCGTTGCCTCCTTCAAAAACTATCTCACCGTTATAGTTAAAGTCCAATTGTTCATCCCCTGAAAACATGGATCTTAACCCGGTAATGGCATTGTCAGTCCGATTGTTTTGCATCACCGTCACCTCAACTTCATTTGAAGGGTCCTTAATATTCGTGCCCGGGTGGAAAACTTCAAAGTCGATTTCCTGGTACTTTCCTCGTCCGGATGACTGCATGGTATAACTGATATCCGGTTCAATCCGCACTTTCTGTTCCGATACCATAAAACGCCGGACAATCACAGGTTCTTCATCACTATAATCCTGATAGACACGCAACAAATAATTTCCTGAAAGCAACAAGGATGTACCGGCACCAGGAAAAACAAGCTGATAATGCACATAATCAAATGTTGTATTGAATGATCGCTTGTAATTTTGAACAGGAAGAAGATCTTCACCTCTGTAATATTCTGTTTTCATAAGTCCGGAAGATTCCCAGTCGGCATCACACAATTCAACGCTGAAATAATAATCGCGGATTGTGGTTCCCGCTTCATCAAACGAAAGCACCAATTGCTGATCGCTGTTAAGCCCAATGATTGGATAAGACATAGGCTCCCCCCGGCGATGAAAACGAACTGTTTTTATATTGGATGAAGTATATTCCCGATCATTAAAAGGTTCATAATCCTGGGCCGGCAGGTGCCCCGGCACAACCATCAGGGCCGGAACAAATAAAATAAAGAAAATTTTACGCAAATAACCAGAACCAAAAGCTGAGGCAATTTGTTTTGCCCAATGTGAAAAAGTCATAAATGCTCAATATAAATTGGTTTCAATCTCCATAAAAGTACAGTTAAAGAAATAAAATTAACTATTTTTGCAGCCAAAATCAAAAACCGTTTTTCAAACATGTCTGAGGTAATCAAAATAAAAAAAGGTTTGGACATCCGGCTAAAAGGGAAGGCCGAAAAGGTATTCGGAAAGGCCCAGTTACCCGGTTTGTTTGCCATTAAGCCCACCGACTTTCACGGTGTGGTTCCCAAAATGGTAGTCAAAAAGAAGGGAGAAAAAGTAAAAGCCGGTTCAGTTCTGTTTTTTGACAAAAACCAACCTGATGTGAAATTCGTGTCCCCTGTAAGCGGGGAACTTCTGGATATCATCCGCGGGGAACGTCGGAAAATTCTCGAGGTGGTTATCAAGGCTGACGGCAAAGATGAAATGGTTGAATTCGGGACTGAATCAATCAAGGACCTGAAACGTGAAGACATCATCAACAGGATGCTGGAAGCCGGAGCCTGGCCATATATCCGTCAACGTCCTTACGATGTGATTGCCAATCCGGAAGACACACCAAAAGGCATCTACATTTCCGGATTCGACACCGCTCCCCTGGCACCCGATTATGATTTCATCATGACGGGAAAGGAAAATGAGTTCCAGGCTGGTATTGACGTACTAAAAAAACTTTGCGACAATATTCACATCGGCATCAACGATGAAGCCGCTTCCAAAGTTTTCACAAAGACCAAAGGTGTCACCCTCCATCGCTTCAGCGGTCCACATCCGGCAGGAACGGTTGGCATTCAATTGCATCATGTCATGCCTGTAAATAAGGGAGAAAAAGTCTGGACCATTCAGCCCCAGGAAGTGACTTCTCTCGGCAAGCTCTTTCTTACCGGTAAACCTGATTTCTCCCGCACCATCGTTGTGAACGGATCCGAAATCAAAAAACCCGCGTATTTTCAAACCCGGATAGGCGCCAAAATCACACCCTACATCGAAAACAACATCAATACGGAAGAGAACGTGCGGCTGATCAGCGGAAATGTCCTGACCGGCACCGAGCTCAACGATGATGGGTTTCTCGGTTTTTACCACTCACAGATCACAGCCATTCCGGAAGGTGATGAGTATGAATTCATGGGCTGGGCCGCCCCCGGTTTTGACAAATTCAGCATGTCACGAACCTTTTTCAGCTGGTTGCAGCCCAAAAGGGAATACCGCCTAAGTGCCAATATGCATGGTGGCAAGAGGGCCATCGTAGTTTCGGGCCAGTATGAAGCTGTACTGCCCATGGACATTCTTCCCGAACAACTTTTCAAATCCATTCTGATTGAAGACATCGATAAAATGGAGCAACTCGGGATTTACGAGATTGCCGAGGAAGACATCGCGTTGTGTGAATTCGTTTGTACATCAAAAATGGATTTGCAGAAAATCGTTCGCGACGGCATCAACCTTATGATCAAAGAACTGGGTTAAAACACCGTATTTCTCCGGAGCACCCGCAATGCTCAGGAAAGAATCCGATAACTAAAAAAACAAATACTTTCGAATGAAGGCATTACGAAAACTTTTAGATAAGATTAAGCCGCACTTTGAAAAAGGTGGCAGGTTTGAGAAACTGCACTCCACGTTCGATGCATTTGAAACACTTCTCTTTGTTCCGAACACCACCAACAAGAACGGGGTGCATGTGAGAGACGCCATCGACATGAAACGCACCATGGCCACTGTGGTTCTGGCGCTGGTGCCGGCATTATTGTTTGGCATCTGGAACGCCGGGTACCAACATTTTCTGGCCACCGGCCAAGAAATAGATTTTTGGCCCATGGTTGGACATGGATTTTTGAAGATCTTCCCGATCATTGTGGTTTCCTATGTAACCGGGCTGGCCATAGAATTTGCATTCGCCCAGATGCGTGGGCATGAAGTAAATGAAGGATTTCTGGTATCAGGTATGCTGATTCCACTGGTTCTTCCTATAGGCATTCCGTTGTGGATGGTTGCTGTAGCCACCGCCTTTGCCGTCATTATCGGTAAAGAGGTGTTCGGTGGTACAGGGATGAACATCTGGAACCCTGCCCTTTTGGCCAGGGCTTTTCTGTTTTTTGCCTATCCGGCGCACATGTCGGGAGATTCCATATGGATCAGTGGGCTGGCCGAAGGAGAAGGCATTGTCGACGGGTTTTCGGGAGCAACAGCCCTGGGAACAGCCGTGACAACCGGCAACATCGACAAATTTTCACTGGCCGAAAGTTTCTTTGGCATGATCCCCGGATCAATTGGTGAAACATCCGTTGTAGCCATCCTGATCGGAGCAATCATCCTGATCTATACCGGCATCGGAAGCTGGCGCGTTATGCTCTCTGTATTTGTCGGCGGATATCTGACAGCACTCGGATTTAATGCCATTGGCGCCAATGCCGTCATGGAAATCCCGGCCATTCATCATCTTTTCCTGGGCGGATTTGCATTCGGAGCGGTCTTCATGGCCACAGACCCGGTTTCGGCGACACGTACCACACGCGGGAAATACATTTACGGGGCCCTGATCGGGTTCTTCAGTATCACCATACGGGTTTTCAATCCCGCTTATCCGGAAGGCGTCATGCTGGCTATCCTGCTGATGAACACCTTTGCGCCACTGATCGACCATTTTGTAGTGGAAAGCAACATCAAACGACGTCTGAAACGAGCAAGTGTAACCGCATAATAACAAACTGACAAAATGGACAAACAAGGAAATAAATATACTTTTCTTTATGCTTCGGTGATGGTGATCGTGGTGGCAACCGTTCTGGCTTTTGTGTCGGAAGCCCTCACGCCCCTTCAGAAGCAAAACGAGAAAGAAGCCAAGATGATGGACATTCTTCAATCGGTTAACATCGAAAGCGAGAAAGAGAATGTAGCCGATAAATATGAAGAATTCATCGGCGACGACAGCTATATCGTCAATTTCGAAGGAGAAGAGGTGACAAGAGAGCCCCAGGCAGCTTTTAATGTTGACCTGAGCAAGGAAGTCAGGAAGCCCCTTTCCGAAAGACAATATCCCGTATATGAATGCCATCTCGAAAACGGGGAGGTAAAATACATCCTTCCCGTCCGCGGCAAAGGATTGTGGGGCCCCATTTGGGGGTATATCGCCCTCGATGATGACAAAGAAACCATTTACGGAACAACCTTCGATCATGACGGAGAGACACCCGGACTTGGAGCGGAAATCGCCAATCAGGCATTTCAAAAGCAATTCCGCGACAAGCGCATCTTTGACGAAAACGACGAATTGATGTCGATTCAGGTCATCAAAGGAGATGCTCCACCCGACGATCCGCACCGTGTTGACGGCATTTCGGGTGGCACCATTACCAGCCAGGGCGTAGAAGACATGCTGGAAGATTATTTTGAAGGTTACAAAGCATTTTTAAAAAATTAAAAAGAGGGAACCATGAGCAGCGATAAAGAACCTTTGTTCTCATCAAAGAATCTGAAACTGATATCCACCCCGCTGGGGGCCCAAAATCCCATTACCGTTCAGGTGTTGGGAATCTGTTCGGCTCTGGCGGTGACAGCCAAACTGGAACCATCCATTGTCATGTCCATTTCAGTGGTTTTTGTGATGGTTTTTGCCAATCTGATCATTTCATTGCTCCGCAATACCATTCCGTCTCGTATACGGATCATCGTTCAGTTGACGGTCATTGCATCCCTGGTAATTTTGGTTGACCAGGTGCTAAAAGCTTTTGCATACGAAGTCAGCAAACAGCTTTCGGTTTTTGTGGGCCTGATCATTACCAACTGTATCATTATGGGCCGGCTGGAAGCCTTTGCCCTTGGGAATAAGCCATGGCCGGCTGTACTCGACGGATTTGGCAACGCGGCCGGCTACGGCGTCATTCTCGTGATTGTCGGATTTGTACGTGAACTTTTTGGAACCGGAAACCTTACCCTTCCCGGATTTGGAGAATTAAAGATCATTCCTGATGTTTTCTATGAATGGGGTTATGTCGACAATGGTTTGATGATCCTGCCCCCGATGGCATTGATCACCGTTGGCATCATCATCTGGATTCAGCGTTCCAAAAACAAGGAACTGGTCGACATCAGTTAAAAAGGCAAAAACACGAGAAAGACGGGTTTTAGGGCACCGTCCAAAGCCCCTGAAAAGGGAAATTGAAAAAAGAATCAGAAAACAAATAATTACAGAGAAATGGAAAATCTGCTCAACATATTTGTTAAAGCCATCTTTATAGAGAACATGATATTTGCCTACTTTCTGGGCATGTGTTCCTATCTGGCCGTTTCGAAAACTGTAAAAACCTCCTTTGGTTTGGGCATGGCCGTAGTCTTCGTTTTGGGCATTACCGTACCTGCCAACTATCTTTTGGAGAATTATGTATTGCAGGAAGGAGCGCTTTCATGGCTGGGTGAAGGTTTTGAAAATATTAATCTCAGCTTTTTGAGCTTCATCATGTTCATTGCTGTTATCGCATCCATGGTGCAGCTGGTCGAGATGATTGTGGAAAAATTTGCACCCACATTGTATACTTCACTGGGTATTTTCCTGCCGCTAATCGCGGTTAACTGCTCCATCCTTGGAGGTTCTCTCTTTATGCAGGAGAGGGATTATGCCAACATTGCAGAAGCATCCGTTTTCGGACTTGGCTCTGGAGTCGGCTGGTTACTGGCCATTGTCGGCATTGCAGCCATTCGTGAAAAGATACGATACTCAGATGTGCCAGCGCCCCTGCGTGGTCTGGGAATTACTTTCATCATCACCGGCCTGATGGGGATTGCATTTATGAGTTTCATGGGTATTCAACTTTAAAACAAGGGACACTTTAAAATGAAACGAGCATGACAAGGTTTGTTACAAAAGAACATGTATAAGTTCCATTAGGCCAAAAAAACAAATTTTATACGAATGAATATATTAGCGATTTCATTACCGGTCATCATTGCCAGCGCCGTCGTTTTTCTGACGGTGATTATACTGCTGGTATCAATCCTTCTTTACGCCAAGAAAAAACTGACTCCCCAGGGGAATGTGACCATTGATATCAACGAAGGCGAAAAAGAACTGGAAGTAGAAACGGGACAAAGCCTTTTAACAGCGCTGGCAAACAACGAAATTTATTTGCCTTCTGCCTGCGGAGGTGGAGGGACTTGTGCCATGTGTCGATGCCAGGTCCATGACGGGGCCGGATCCATCCTTCCCACGGAAACCGGTTTTTTCACCCGCAAAGAACAGATGAACAACTGGCGTCTGGCTTGCCAGGTGAAAGTGAAAGATGACATCAAAATGGAAATTCCCCAGGAAATCCTGGGCATCCAAAAATGGGAGTGCACGGTTTTATCAAACAAAAACGTGGCAACCTTTATCAAAGAGTTTGTCGTTCAGCTGCCCGAAGGAGAAACCCTGGATTTTCAATCGGGTGGATACATCCAGATCGATGTCCCCAAAGTTGATGTCGATTTTAAAGACATTGAAGTGGAAGAAGAATTCCGGGAAGACTGGGAAAAATTCAACCTTTTCGATCTCAAGATGCACAACCCGGAGCCCACGTTCCGGGCCTATTCAATGGCCAACCATCCGGCAGAGAACAACATCATCATGCTTAATGTCAGGATTGCCACGCCGCCTTTTGATCGTGTAAATGGTGGATTTAAAAACATCAATCCCGGGGTTTGCTCATCTTATATATTCTCTCTCAAACCGGGAGATAAAGTAACCATCTCGGGCCCCTACGGGGAATTCTTCCTGAAAGACTCCGATAAAGAGATGATGTTCATCGGCGGAGGTGCAGGAATGGCCCCCATGCGTTCGCACATATTCCATTTGTTCCATACACTACAAACAGACCGTAAAGTCAGCTTCTGGTACGGTGCTCGTTCAAAGCGGGAGATATTTTACGAGGAAGATTTCCGCGACATAGAACGGAAGTTCGATAATTTCGATTTTAAAATTGCCCTTTCGGAGCCTCTTCCTGAGGACAACTGGGACGGGCCGGTCGGGTTTATCCACTCCGTTATATTTGACGAATACCTGAGCAAACATGATGAGCCCGAAGAAATTGAGTACTATCTCTGCGGTCCGCCGATGATGAACGCTGCTGTGCAAAAGATGCTGTACGACCTTGGCGTTCCGGAAGAAATGATCGCCTTCGACGATTTCGGATCCTGATAGAAAAAGATCAAAAAAGGGTGCTGGAAAGGAGATCCTTCCAACACCCTTTTTTATTTTGATTCTTCGGGACCTTTGCTAACCAGGATAAAAATGCTGCATCATGACCAGAAGTTGGCAGAAACTGAAACATTTTTTCACCATTCTTCTTTTCCTATTCCTGTTGAGTTCTTGTGCTTCAGAACCTTCATGGATCAAAAATGAAGGGGGAATATTTGGAACCTCGTATCACATCATTTATCAATGCCCTGACGGAAAAGATCTTCATACTGAACTCAAAGCCGCATTGGATTCTGTAAACCGGTCATTATCCACATACGACTCCACTTCGGTTATTTCACAATTCAATCAGTCAACACGAGGAACCAGGATCGACGACCATTTCCGTAAGGTTTTTGAAACAGCACAAAAAGTAACAGAAAAAACCGGTGGCGCTTTTGATATGACCGTTGCACCAATGGTGAACGCCTGGGGGTTTGGTTTTACCGATAAGGAAAAAGTATCACGGAAGACCACAGATTCACTCAAAGCCCTGGTTGGCATGCATCATGTGGAAATTCGAGGCGACTCAGTCATTAAAAATAAACCTGAGATCATGCTGGATGCCTCCGCCATAGCCAAAGGCCATGGAAGCGATGTGGCGGCCGAAGTTCTGGAAAGACACGGATGCGAAAATTACATGGTGGAAATCGGCGGCGAAGTGGTGACAAAGGGGGAAAATACGCGAAACGGTCCATGGCGCATCGGCATTGATCGCCCCATTGACGACCCAACGGCTTCGAACCGGGAACTGGAACTAGTTGTAGAACTCTCCGGTCAGGCTCTTGCCACAAGCGGAAATTACCGGCAATTCTACATTGATGATGAAACAGGGAAGAAATATTCACATACCATAGACCCCTCTACAGGCAGGCCCGTTGACCATACCCTTCTGAGCGCATCTGTTGTCGCTCCATCCTGCATGCTGGCCGATGCTTATGCCACTGCTTTTATGGTTATGGGCCTGGAAAAAAGCCAGGAGATAATAAAAAAGCACCCCGAACTTGAAGGGTGCTTCATCTTTGACTCAAAAGATGGAATGAAAGTCGAATGGACAGAAGGTTTTGAACAGTGGGTTGCCGCCCAATAAAAAACCGGCTGCTAAAACCCTATACTTGAAAGACAAACAACCAAATCAGGATGTTGGTCTCTCTTCAACAGTCTGGCAAGAATCCACTGAATGACAGCCACAACTTCCCCCTCCACTGCATGTGTGAAGCGTGGCATCTTTATTGAAAAAACTCTTGATCGCGAGACCGGCAAAAGCCAATCCCATAAACAAAATGGCCAATCCGACTAATATTAAAACACTATTCATAATCAACTCCTTTCTCTTTTTAGGTAAACAAAGCTAATATGGGTTTCGTTCAACCCCGTCAGCTCCTTACCCAACAAATTACTACATCAAAGATAACAAATTTGATTTTCGGATGCAAATATCTGCTTTTAAAATTACTAATTTTGATCAAACGGGGAGTGTACTTCCTCCATTGTTAAACTAAGGAAAATAAGCAATCATCATACATCCATCTATACCAATGAAACTTGCATGACCATTCAGGTCTCAAAAGAACATGTATAAGTTCTTGCATGCGAGTTCCATCCGACCTTAATAAATTAATTTTATACGGATGAATTTAATATTTATGGAAATAAAGGGCTGACCATCCCCCCTTTTTTCCTCGATGTGTGTCAACCCAAAATTCACCAGCCATAAGATTAGCTTCTCCTTCGTAGTTTAACTACAGAGAAGGAGGAAGCGTTCTAAAAAGAGCTTTTTAAAAGGTCGAGAGTTATTACAACCATGAGTGAATGGTAAAAAAAACGAAAAGGAAACTGTTTGAAAAAAGGCTACAGATTCTCTGCCATACTATCTCTGGATCCCATTCGGACCAATAAATAATGACCATTCCGGCTTGGGCTTTCTGCTTGTAAGGTACCATTCCCCTTACAAGTCAGAGAGCGTATCCTTCAAAATATGCCGTTTATCTTTTTGCTCAATCTTGTCCTGGGTGGAGGCACAAAAAATTCCCCTGCGAGCCATATTCCGGTTCCCGCCAATGTGGGTATGAGGGAACTTTCCATCTTTCTGCAATAAAATCCGAATAGCCAAAAGAGCCATCACGCCGGCCATTAGAACAATAGAAAGCAAAAGAATTTTCAAAATCATAGTCAAAGCCTTTTGCATGCAAAATTACAAAAAAAGAACGATCTAAACATTCCTACCTCTCTTTGTGTTTTTATATAGCAACAAGACTCAGCCAAAAAATATACCTTTGTCTTGTTGGAAACGCTTATGGAGAGCTTAACCGACACAACCAAAGCGCGATGACCACAACAAAGACACAAGAAGCAGGAAATATCAGTCATTTAACCAAAGGTACAAATCCGGAAGAAGCCCTCAATTTCGAGGATTTCCGGAAAGAGGTCCTTGAAGATTATCACCTTGGCCATCTGAGCAGGCAAATGAGCATTCTGGCCCGGCGGGAAGTGCTCACAGGCAAGGCCAAATTTGGCATCTTTGGCGACGGAAAAGAAGTTGCTCAAATTGCCATGGCAAAACAATTCAAGAATGGCGACTGGCGTTCAGGATATTACCGTGATCAAACCTTCATGCTGGCCACTGGTATGCTCACCCCCAAGCAATTTTTTGCTCTCCTTTACGGAGAAACGCGTACCCATCTCAATCCCGACAATGGGGGACGGTCCATGAATAATCATTTCGGGACACGTTTAATTGATGACAACGGAAACTGGGTCTCTCAAACAGACAGGAAAAATACAGCTTCCGATATTAGTCCGACTGGCGGTCAAATGCCCAGGCTCACAGGATTGGCCCTGGCATCCAAACTTTACCGGAACCTTCCCGAATTCGGGGAATCAGCCGCTTTCAGCAACAACGGAAATGAAGTTGCATTCGGCACCATCGGCGAAGCCAGTACCTCGGAAGGCCTGTTTTTCGAAACCATCAATGCAGCCGGTGTCCTGCAAATCCCCATGGCCATATCCATCTGGGATGATGGCTACGGGATCTCTGTGCCCACTGAACTCCAAACAGTTAAATCAAGCATATCGGAAGCTCTCAAAGGATTTGAAAAACAAAAAGATCACCAAACCGGCATTCTGATATTCGAATCCCCGGGCTGGGATTATGCGGGCCTCTGCCAAATGTACGAAGAAGGCATCAACCGCTGCAGAAACGAACATGTACCAGTGGTCTTCCACGTAAAAGAACTTACTCAACCCACTGGCCACTCCACTTCGGGCTCACACGAGCGTTACAAATCTCGGGAACGGCTGGAATGGGAAAAAGAGTATGATTGCCTTATCCAGATGCGCCAGTGGATTCTCAAAACAGGAATGGCCGATGAGCATACACTTGATGAAACTGAAGAAAAAGCCGGAAATGAAGCCCGGGCCGCCCAGCGGAAGGCTTTTGAAGAATACATGGCCCCCATGCAGGAGGAACGGCAGCACCTCATCCAATTGGTTGAAAACAAAGGGTGCACATGCCACGCATTAGGAGAAAAACAAATCTCAAACATTGTAAAAGACCTCAAAAATGCTGACCCGCTCAGTCGAAAAGAAATCCTGAGCGCGGCACGAAAAATTTTACGCCATGTCTGTGTATCCTGCAAAAGTCCGGGAGGATTGAAGGTTCAACTCAGAGAGTGGGTAGACCAGGAGGTGGAGAAAGGCCGGGAAAAATACAATCGTTACCTACACGACGAATCCCCTAACTCTCCGCTCAATGTTTCATGGATACCTCCCGAGTATCCCGATGATTCGCAAAAAGTCCCCGGGCGGGAGATTATTCGTGACAATTTTGATGCCCTGTTTGCCAAAAATCCCCGACTGATCACTTTCGGTGAAGATACAGGAAAACTGGGCGGAGTAAACCAGACACTTGAGGGGCTTCAGTCAAAATATGGGGAATGGAGGGTTCGCGACACCGGCATCCGTGAAACAACAATCATCGGCGAAGGAACAGGCCTTGCACTGCGTGGACTGCGCCCCATTGCCGAAATTCAATATTTCGACTACCTGCTTTATGCCTTGCATACCATTAGTGATGATGTGGCAACCACCCACTATAGATCCAAAGCAGGACAGAAAGTACCCCTCATTATACGTACCCGCGGCCACAGACTCGAAGGAATATGGCACTCAGGCTCACCCCTTAGCATGGTGATCAACAGCATCAGAGGCATACACGTTTGCGTACCCAGGGACATGACTTGTGCAGCAGGAATGTACAACACCTTGCTCGAAGGAGACGATCCGGCCCTTGTTATTGAACCCCTCAGTGGCTATCGAATACGGGAAAAACGACCTTCCAATTTCGGAGAATTCCGCATTCCCCTTGGAATTCCGGAAATTCTACAAGCCGGGACAGACATCACACTGGTTACTTACGGATCTTGTGTGCGCATCGCCCGCGAAGCCATTAACCAGCTTAGCGAAACTGGCATCTCGGTAGAACTCATCGATGTTCAAACACTGCTGCCATTCGACACAAACGAGGTGATCCTGCATTCCCTGAAAAAAACCAACCGAATTGTATTTTTCGACGAAGACGTCCCGGGCGGCGCTACAGCTTTTATGATGCAGAAAGTCATCGAAGAACAAGGGGGTTTTTATTACCTCGATCACAAACCGGTTACAGTCACGGCACAAGACCATCGGCCGGCATACGGAACAGACGGGGATTATTTCAGCAATCCCAACGCCGAAGATGTCTATGAAGCCATTTATGCAATGATGGGAGAAGCTTATCCCGACAATTTTCCTCCCATATATTCATGAACTCAAAAAACCAACAACTCAATAAGACTGTATAACCTTTATTGGCCGTTATTTAAACATTCTAATTAACAGAATAACTCACTTATGAAAAAATGCCATTTTGCATAGATGCTTTCTATGCAAACCATTTATATTGGTGCCAATCTATATTATTAATTTCTTATTTAAAAACATTTTAAAGTAGATAAAATGTTAAAAAAAACAATCTCTGTGACCGGCTGACCTCTACCATGTTTGGAAAAAAATCCAGTCAAATGACCATAATTTTTTAAGGGTTTCCACACAACATTAAAATCATATTTTCTAAATATAACTTTTTTTTCTCATTGCTATTTACGTTATTCGCATCCGACATATTTTTCTAAAAGCTAAAATTGAGCTGTTTAAACGGTAAAACATGCTCGAAAGAACTATCGCCGAAGAGTTTAGAGAATTAAGCGATAATTCTTATGAAAAATATGTAAAACAGATAAGCATGGAAATACGACAAAAGATCCAAAAACGAATTCTGGTTCTTGACGGTGCCATGGGAACCATGGTCCAAGCCAAATCACTCACAGAGGAAGCATTCAGAGGCGAAAGATTTCAACAACACCCCATCCCCTTACAGGGCCTCAACGATGCACTGACCATCACAAACCCCGATTTAATTAAAGAAATTCATCAGCAATATCTGGATGCAGGGGCAGACATCATCACAACCAACACGTTCAACGCAAACAGCATCAGTCTTAAAGATTATGGACTGGAGGATTACGTGGATGAAATCAATAAAAAGGCAGTTGCTTTGGCCTGTGATGCTGCAAAGGCTTATACCATAGAAAATCCGGATAAACCCAGATATGTAGCTGCTACGCTTGGCCCCACGGGGAAAACAGCCTCTATATCACCGGAAATAAACAATCCTGCCTACAGGGATATTTCTTTCGATGATTTGGTCGCCGCATATGCCCGGCAGGCCAAAGCGCTTGTGGAGGCTGGCACAGACATTCTTATGGTTGAGACCGTTTTTGACACATTGAACGCAAAAGCGGCTCTTTATGCCATTGAGAATGTTCTGCACAAAACAAACAAAGACATTCCGGTGATGGTTTCGGTTACCATTGATGAAAGCGGCCGAAATCTGTCGGGACAAACAGTTGAGGCTTTTTACAATTCACTCACAGCCTTTCCGGTGTTTTCTATAGGACTGAATTGCTCATTCGGCCCTGACAAAATGCTGAAATACCTTAAAAAGCTTGCTTCAAAGGCGGAATTGGCAATAAGTACACACCCCAATGCAGGACTGCCTGATGAAAATGGTGAGTACAACCTGTCGCCCGACCAAATGGCAGGTTATATCAAAGAATATGCAGAAAAAGGGCTTGTCAACATTGTGGGTGGATGCTGCGGCAGCAAGCCGGAACACATTGCAGCCATAACGAATGCCGTGAATGAATGCATACCCCGTCAGCCGCAAAAGTCAACACCAACGGCACGTTTAAGCGGCTTGGAGGCTCTTGATGCCACCGACGATACACCAATGCTGAAAATTGCCGAGAAAACCAACGTATCAGGCTCCCGGCAGTTTGCAAAATCCATCAGGAACGAACAATACGAAGATGCGCTGGAAATTGCCCGTCAGCAAATAAACGAGGGATGCCACATGCTCAACATCAATTTAGATGAAAGCATGATCGACACCCGGGAAGTCATTAAAACCTTTCTGAACCAGCTCCAGGCAGAGCCCGATGTCGCCACTGTGCCCGTCATGCTCGATTCTTCAGATTTTGAAGCACTGGAGAATGGTCTGGAATGCCTGCAGGGACGGGCTGTGGTCAATTCCATCAGCCTGAAAGATGGTAAGGAGGCATTCAAACAAAAAGCAACCCGCATAAAAGAGTTAGGCGCCATCCCGGTTATCATGGCATTTGATGAAGAAGGACAGGCAGATGATTTCGAGCGAAAGACCGAAATATGTCAGCGAGCATATAATATCCTCACAAAGGATCTCTCTTTCCCGCCCGAAAACATCATTTTCGACCCGGTGGTCCTTACCATTGGTACAGGGATAGAAGAACACAACAACTATGCAGCCGACTTCATCAAATCAGTCAGATGGATAAGGCAGAATCTGCCTCATGCCAAAGTCAATGCAGGGGTCAGCAATGTTTCTTTTGCGTTTCGTGGCAACAATTACCTGAGAGAGGTGATCAATTCGGTATTCCTCCAGCATTGTGAAAAAGCCGGATTGAACATGGCCATTATTCATCCCGGGAAAATCATTCCGTATGACCAGGTTCCGGGAGAACTTCTGACAGCGGTGGAGGATTTGATCCTCAACAACCGCCGGGATGCAACAGATCGCCTGGTGGAGCTTGCTCCACAATTTAGCGGACAAGAGCGGGTACAATCATCAAACGAAAACTGGCGAGATTCTGATGCCGAAAAGAGATTGGCTTACGCAATGCAAAAGGGCATAGGCAAACATCTTGAAGAAGATTTGAGGGAACTGCAACAGGTTCATAAAAGGTCGCTCGACATCGTTCAGGGCCCCTTGATGAACAGCATGAAAGAGGTGGGCGAATTGTTCGGAGCCGGAAAAATGTTCCTGCCCCAGGTGATCAAAAGTGCCCGCATAATGAACCAGGCAGTAGATATCTTAAAGGATGACATTGAGAAGGAATCGAAACTTGCCGGAAATACACCGTCTGAAAAGAAAAAAATATTAATTGCCACCGTTGAAGGCGATGTACACGACATTGGAAAAAACATCGTATCTTTAGTACTCGGATGCAATGGTTTTGAAATCGTTGACCTGGGGGTAAAAGTCCCTGCTGTCGATATAGTAGAAGCCGTTCGCCGCGAAAAGCCCGACATACTGGGACTTAGTGGCCTGATCACCCCCTCACTGGAGAAAATGACAGAAGTGCTCGGCGCGCTTGAATCAGAGGGAATCAAACTGCCGGTTCTTTTGGGGGGAGCAGCCACATCAGCCATTCACACAGCAATCAAAGCCGTCCCTCTGTATTCCGGACCGGTTCTGCATGTGAGTGATGCCATGAAAAGTGTAAATGCGGCCAATGCCTTGACAGGACCAGATGTCGAGACTTATCTGGAAGAAATGTATGATGCACAGAAGCAATTGCAGGACGAATACCGCAAAAAGAAATCATCAGGACAATTTCTTCCACTGGATGAAGCCAGAAACCGAAGATTTGCACATAAATTCGAGCATCAACCCACCCCCCAAATGCTCGACATTAAGGAATTTCGCAACTTCGACATCAATGAAATCGAAAAATACATTGACTGGACGCCCTTTTTCCATGGTTGGAGCCTGAAAGGAAAATACCCTTCAATTTTCGAAAAAGAACGGGTAGGTCCCGAGGCAAAAAGGCTGTTCGATGAGGCCAATATCATGCTCGAGGAGATCAAAGAGAAGGGATTGGTGGTTCCACGCGGAGTAATCGGGCTTTTCCCTGCAAACTCACATGGGGATGATATCATCCTGTTCACAGACGAAACCAGAAAGGAAGTATTGACAAAAATCCCCATGTTGCGGCAGCAACAAACAAAAAGACAACAAACCTACACGCTTTCCCTGGCAGACTTTGTAGCGCCTATCAATTCCGGAGTTAAAGATTATTTCGGAGGCTTTGCCGTCACATCAGGCATGGGACTTGAAAAACACGTGGAAAACCTGAAAAACAGTGGGGATAGTTACAACAGCATCATGTTTCGACTTCTCACCGACCGTATTGTAGAAGCTGCAGCAGAATTGATGCATACGTGGGTACGAAAAGAATACTGGGGTTACGATCCGAATGAAAACCTGTCAACAGAAGAAATCATCCAGGGCAAATACAAAGGAATCAGACCAGCCGTTGGCTACCCCATCTGCCCCGACCATCGTCTCAAACGCAATCTTTTCGATCTGTTGCAGGTCGAAAAAAGAACGGGCATTGAACTGACCGATACCTTTGTGATGAAACCCGCCAGTTCCGTCTCAGGCTTTTACCTGGCCAATGACGCATCTAAATATTTCGGGGTCGGAAAAATCGGCAAAGATCAAATCCATGATTATGCCCAAAGAACAGGAAAATCAATCGAAGATACCGAAAAATGGTTGCATTTTGCCCTGAAAAAAGACGCCTGATTCCCGATTTTTGAGATTATCAGAATGTAAAACACAAAAATCATAATAACATGAAAATTACAGACATTTTCAACAAGCAGGAAAGAACTTTTTCTTTCGAATTTTTTCCACCCAAAGATTACACTTTAGCAATCAAATTTGGCATCAATGCCGGCCAATTGATGAAGCTTTCTCCCTCATTTGTATCAGTTACCTATGGTGCAGGAGGAAGCACGCAGAGCAACACCTTTGATCTCGTAGATCTATTTCAGAATCAACTGGGTTTCACCACCATGGCCCATTACACTTGTGTGAATGCCACCAAAGAAAAGATCGCTTATGACATGCGAGTTCTTCAGGACATGGGCATAGAAAACCTCATGCTTCTTCGTGGAGACAAGCCCAAAAATGAAGAAATGCTGAACCCCAATCCGGACGGATTCAACTATGCAAGTGACCTTGTTTCTTTTGTAAAAGAAAACTATGATTTCTGCGTAGGTGGCGGCGCTTATCCGGAAAAACATATTGAAGCAGGCACACTTGATGAAGACCTGGAAAACCTGAAGAAAAAAGTAGATGCGGGAACCGATTTTCTCGTCACACAATTCTTCTTCGACAACAAATACTACTGGGAATTTGTCAATAAAGCGGAACAAAAAGGCATCAAATGCCGCATCATCCCGGGCATCGTTCCCATCACCAACTACAAGCAGATTAAAAAATTCGGAGATATGGTGGGCGCAAAAATTCCTGAGGAAATATCCAGCAGAATGGAACCTGTTCAGGACAACCTGAAAGAAGTGTACAAAATAGGGCTTGAAATCGCAATTGACCAAGTATCAGACTTATTGAATAATGATGCCCCGGGCGTCCATTTTTACACCCTCAACCGATCTTCTGCTGCCATTGCACTTTACGAATCACTTTCGCAGGAATTCAAAGATGTAAAAATGTTGTACGAAAAGAGTTTCAACAAGCACATCACCAGCGCCTGATCGTTGGGATTTATGAATCTCATTTATAGGCACATAAACACCTTTGGGAATTAAACAAATTGTTTTTCTGCATTTTAATTGCTGCAAAAGCTTGTATTTTATTAAGCTGTTATATAAGTTTGCATCCGCAGAATGAAAAAAAATTTGTCATTTTATCATTTTTCGGCATAAATTGATCACGAAAAAATAAAGCTGGACCGTAATGAATTGTTTTATCAAACACAGCTTTAGACTATTGTGA
>JBNJDH010000002.1:0-36981 GCA_051744695.1 Bacteroidota bacterium
GACATGCCGTGATAAACCATCCTCCAAGGATGGAAAGCACACCGGAAATGCGATAAACCGCATTTTCGCGTCCCCATGCCTGGTCCGACAGGGAAGTGCCCATGGCTACCATAAACACCACGAAGGTGGTGGAAAGCGGAAAGCCGAAATAGGTTCCCGTACTGATCAGAACACTTGCCACCACAAGATTAACCGCTGCACGAAGGGTGTCGAAATAGACCACTTCATCTAAATTTTGTTGGGGGGCCTCATCGCCCCCGGGGCGACGATATCGTGTCGATATCAGGCGGGTAAGTTTTTTCGGAAACAGCTTTTCGAAATGGTGAAAAAAGACCAAAAAATGACGGACCAGTGTTCTTGATAGTTGAGAAGGCTCAAAGCGTTCATGCCCAGCGTATTGCCTGCCAAGATAAACTTCTGTTTCGGTCACAGAACGGGCTTTCCTGGAATAAAACAGGGTCACCACCATTACAATTCCGGAGACGAGGAAGAAAGTGACATATAACCCGTCCTGAAATCCATGATTTTGCAGCCAGTCGTCGCTTATAAAAGAGAGCCCGAAGTTGTCGGGAGAAACAGAAGCCCCCGAGGTCAGAAAAGCCTTGAAACTTTCCGTCCCGGCAAGGGGAATCCCGATAAAATTAACCAGGTCATTGGCTGCAAACGAGAGGGCCAGGGCAAAAGTACCAAAGAGGACGATGAAACGGGGAATGTCAATCTGAAAGAGGAGACCTAGTAAATAAAGCAGGAAAAAGGTGATGGTAAAGATGATCAGGAAAAAGGATGCCGGATTTTCCGTGAGCCAGGAAAAAAATGAATGCTCACTGATGGGTGAACCTTCCAGGCCTTTTTTGAGAATAAGAAACAAAATGGCAGCCAGGGCGAAAGCTCCCACCAGGGAAAACAAAAGCCTGAAACGGCCATGATACCGGAAGGTGAAAACAACCCTTGAGATAAACTGGACGATGGCTCCGCTGATAAATGCCAGGAAAATGGAAATGAGAATTCCCGAAAAGAGAAGAAAAACCCGACCGGTGTTAATGAAATCCGAAATGATCGTTTCACTTCCCGAGTAATTGGTTTTGATCACAGCCATGGCCAGCGCCGCACCCGTGAGTTCAAAAACCACGGCAACAGTGGTGGATGTGGGCAACCCCAGGGTGTTATAGGTGTCGATCAGCACAATGTCCACGATCATCACCGCCAGGAAAATGATCATCAATTCTGTCAGGAAAAAGTTTTGCGGATAAATCACGCCCTTACGTGCCACCTCCATCATGCCGAAAGAAAAGAATGTGCCGGCAATCAGGCCGGCCCCCGCGATCCAGTAAATGGTCCGGCGCCTGGCTACACGGCTTCCAATGGCTGAATTCAGAAAATTCACGGCATCATTGGATACCCCGACCACCAGATCGACAATGGCCAGAAGAGAAAGTAGTATGGCTATGGTCCAGACAAGGCTCATATTCCTGAACGTTTTGGATGGCAAAAATAGTGGCGCATCCGGGTACTTTTCAGTCCACCATGTTAAATTTTTATTAGGTTTATTGATGGATTTGTTTCAAATTTACATTTAATTTTGTTATTGTCAGCGCTTTCCGGTTCTTAACCTAAAATTAACATTATGCCTGATTAAAAATCCCGGATTGTGCAACCCGTTTTCATATAAATTTGTGATGCACGGAGTGGGAAATTCCTTAATTTGTGATTATGAAGTCCATTGCACCCCAACGAATTGTCGGGTATATTACCATCACTTTCCTGGCTTTGGCCCTGCTTTTCTTTGCGCTCAATTATTTCAGTCCCAATCTTGCTGTTTCCCTGTTGATAACCATTCCCGTCTTCACCGGCATCGCCTTTTCTGCAGTCAATTATTTCATCAATCTCTTTATATATGCCAAAATCAAACCCATATATAAAACCATCCACAATTTTAAACCCGGCCTCCGGGAAAATGATGTAGAGGGAGATGATGTTTTTTCCCAGGTCAACCGGGAGGTGGCCGAATGGATGAAGGGGAAAACCATGGAGATTCAACAGCTCAGGCAACTGGAAAGATACAGGAAAGATTTTCTGGGGAATGTATCCCATGAGCTGAAAACCCCTGTTTTCAATATTCAGGGTTATATCCTGACGCTCCTCGAAGGGGGGATTGATGACCCCGGTATTAACACACTCTATCTGAAACGAACCGAGAAAAGCATTGACCGGATGATTTCCATTATTGAAGACCTGGAGGCCATCTCCAAACTAGAGTCGGGAGAGCTGGAGCTGGATTTCACCCGTTTCAACCTTTATCACCTGGTGGAAGAGGTGTTTGACCTGGAAGAGGTGAGGGCCCAAAACCGGAATATCAGCCTGAAGTTTGGGAAAAGTGTGGACAAGAACCTTCAGGTTTTGGGAGACAAGCCTCATATTTTTCAGGTTGTCAGCAATCTGGTGGTCAATTCCATCAATTACGGGAAAGAAGGCGGAAAAACAACCGTTAGTTTTTATGATATGGACAACCTGGTTCTTGTGGAAGTTCGTGACAACGGCATCGGGATTTCGGAACGTGACCTGCCGAGGATCTTTGAACGATTCTACAGGGCCGATAAAAGCCGTTCCCGCGAACAGGGCGGAACCGGCCTCGGTCTGGCCATTGTAAAACATATTATTGAAGCCCACAAACAAACCATTAACGTCAATAGCACGCCGGGGAAAGGCACATCCTTTACTTTTACGCTGGAGAAAGCCTGAACAAGGATCATTTGAAAACCTATTTTATTAAAACACACGCCATGGATGAAGCTACAAATTACAAAATCCTTTTGGTAGATGATGAGCCCGATATTCTTGAGTTCATCGGATATAATTTGAAAAAAGAGGGTTTTCAGGTCTGGACCTCGACCACCGGAGCTGAGGCCATGAACCTCGCCCGCTCTGAAAGTCCGCACCTTATTATTCTGGATGTGATGATGCCGGGCATGGATGGAATAGAAACCTGTGAGGAAATCAGAAAAATTCCCGCATTGAAAAATACTTTGGTGGTGTTTCTGACCGCACGGGGAGAGGATTATTCCCAAATTGCCGGATTTGAGGCAGGAGCTGACGACTATATTACCAAACCTGTTAAACCCCGGGTGTTGATCTCACGGGTGAAAGCATTGCTAAAACGTTATCAACCCGTTTCAGGTGAAACATCAACTGAAGAAGATACCCGCGTTTCCGTTGGAAATCTGATTATTGACAAGGAAAAATACGTGGTTGTTACAGAAGATAAGAAATTGGTGCTTCCCAAAAAGGAATTTGAACTTCTGCTGTTGCTGGCATCTAAGCCCGACCGGGTTTATACGCGTGACGAGATCTATGCATCCGTATGGGGAGATAATATAATTGTCGGCGATCGCACCATTGATGTTCACATAAGAAAATTACGTGAAAAAATCGGACAAGATCACATTAAGACCATCAAGGGGGTTGGATACAAATTTGTGGAATGATTTTTTTGCAATGCTGGTCAAATATTGGTTTTATTTGTAAATTTATTTTGTAAATTGCCAATGTCGGGAATTTGAAAATCCGGCACAAATGACTAACAGCATGATTATGAAGAAAACCCTTATGATGGCCATCCTTATTTTGATGCTTGGTGTGGCCTGTAAAGACAAAGAAAAATCTACCTCCACGGTGTCAGAACAGGAGGATGTTGAAGAACAGACGACCCCGACTCCTGATACAACCCAAAGTGAGGAGCCGGAACCGGAACCGGAACCCGAGCCGGAACCAGAACCTGACAAATATTTTTTGATTGCAGGCAGCTTCTCAAGTCAGGATAATGCCCGTTCATTTCAGGAGGAAATGGCAAAACAGGGATTTGAATCGGAAGTAATCACCCGCAGCTGGGGGGAAAACTCCGAATTTTACAAGGTTTCCTATATGGGATTCAGGGACCGTCAGGAAGCCATTTCAACCATGAAACAGGAGCGGCAAAAAGAAGATCGTGACAGTGTCTGGGTTTTGGTAAAACGTTAAAACCGTTCCCGGACCATCAAAAGCTTTGGGTTTTCAATAATTTGGCTGGTTTTTCAGACAAAGAAATTATTCCGTAAACCAGGTATAAAGATTTACTTCCTCTGTCACGTGCAGAGTTTTAATGCCAAATTTTTCCGCTGCATCCAGGTTTTCTTTTAAGTCATCGGCAAAAAGGGTTTCAGATGGCACCAGCCCATTTTCCCTGATCACTTTTTCGTAAAGTTCCGGCTGAGGTTTCCGCATTCCTTCGATATGGGAATAATGTAAGCCGTCAAACAATTCACTGATATGGGAAACGCCCGGCACTTCAGTTTCAAACCGTCTGGCATGCAGTTCATTGGTGTTGCTAAGGATATAAAGGCGAAAATGGGGTCTTAGCTTCGATACCAGTTCCACATGGCGTGGCGGAAAATCTCCCAGCACGAGGTTCCAGGCATCTGTGATCTGCTCATCTGTAACATCAGGGACCATGTCCTGCCGTAGGGTTTCTATAAAACGGGCCGTGGAAATTTTACCCGTTTCGTAAGCCTGAAAAGCATCTCGGTTCTTTTCAATGAATGCTTCCGGCGATAAACCATTGTTCATCAGATTTTGAAAAACTTCACCTGCTTTTTGGACCTGAAGAGGAATGAGGACATTGCCCAGGTCAAAAATGATGTTTTTGATGCCTTTAAGATTTTGCATGAAGAGATCTTTTCTGCAAAATTAATAATATTCGATGCATGGGGAAAGGCCGGCAATAAATGATTTGAATTTTCGGGGAGTGTTTTGTACTTTTGCATTCGCTCCAAACAGAGTAGGGCCCATAGCTCAGTTGGTCAGAGCACCTGACTCATAATCAGGGAGTCGCTGGTTCAAGCCCAGCTGGGCCCACGTTGATAATAAGCCACTTACAGTCGTTGCGCTGTGGGTGGCTTTTTTGCTTCGTACACTGTTTTGCATCTCTTCCTTTATTTTATTAGCTTTAAAAGCCAATGTTGGTATTTCCCGATGACATTTTTTTCTAAATCCAAATCTATGAAAACGCATTTTTTAAAATCTGCAGGCCTGGCTTCCATGGCCATGCTCGCCGCCTGTTCTTCCGGTGAAAAGGAGGCTGAAAAGCCCAACATTGTGTTCATCATGAGCGATGATCACGCTTATCAGGCCATCAGTGCCTATGACGACGGACTTATTGAAACCCCCAACATTGACAGGATTGCCGATCAGGGGGTGAAATTCACCCGGGCCACCGTGACCAACTCCATTTGTGCGCCCAGCCGGGCCACCATGCTGACCGGCAAGCACAGTTTCGAGAACGGGAAGGTTGACAATATGGAACCTTTTGACTGGGACCAGAACAATTTTGCCAAGATGCTTCAGGATGCCGGATACCAGACCGCCTTTATTGGCAAAAGTCATCTTCGTGGGGCTCCTCAGGGCTTCGATCATTATGCGGTGCTTCCCGGACAGGGAAATTATTACAATCCCGATTTCATTATTGACGGGGAGAAGAGAGAAGTCCCCGGCTACGTGACCGATGTTACCACAGATATGTCCATTGACTGGCTCGAAGATGCGAACCAGGACGACGGTCCTTTCTGTTTGTTGTACCATCACAAGGCCCCCCACCGTTCATGGTTCCCGGCGGAAAGACATTTCAGGGAATTTGTTGATAAAACTTTTCCGGAGCCCGCAACGCTTTTCGATGATTACAAAGGCAGAGGCACAGCTGCTTTGGAGTCGGAAATGAATGTGTTGAAAGACATGAATTGGTCGGCCGATTCGAAATTGTACCCTGAAGTGATGGAAGAGCTGGGTATTGAAGAAACCCTTGACTGGGGTATTGATGCTTTTCGAAACCGCACAGGCCGTATGAACGAGGAGCAGAAAGCTGCCTGGGATGAGGTTTATGGCCCCATAAATGAAAAGTTCAAAGAACAATACCCGGAGATGGATGAACGGGATGTGATGAAATGGCGATATCAGCGATACATGCAGGATTACCTGGCTTGTATTGCCGCTGTGGATGAAGGTGTGGGCAGGGTGCTCGACCATCTCGAAGAAAACGGTCTGGCTGACAACACCATTGTGGTTTATACTTCCGATCAGGGATTTTACCTGGGCGAACACGGATGGTTCGACAAGCGGTTTATGTACAAAGAGTCTTTCCGTACGCCACTGCTTGTTAAATACCCCAAAGAAATTGACTCCGGTACCGTCAGTGATGCATTGGTTCAAAACCTGGATTTTGCCCCCACATTTCTTGATTATGCCGGGGTGGATATTCCGGATGACATACAGGGGCGCTCCATGCGTAAACTGATGAGCGGTGAAGATAAAGACTGGCGCGATGCGGTTTACTATACTTATTATGAGTATCCCTCTATTCACATGGTTAAAAGGCACCATGGCGTGGCAACCAAACGTTATAAGTTGATGCATTTTTATTATGATGTGGATGAATGGGAACTTTACGACCTGAAAAAAGATTCCCACGAATTGACCAATGTCTATGACCATCCTGCTTACAAGGATGTAAGAGAAATGATGCACCAGAAGCTGGATTCCATAAGGTCGCATTATGGCGACAGTGATGCCAACGATCAACGTTTCCTGGAATCTTACCTGGAAGCTGCCGGGGAATAATTCAAATTCTTTTTACGAAAGGCGAAAAGTGACCAAAACAGACAAACGAAAATGGCTTGAGATCATTGCAGTGGTGTTGACCGGTGCCCTGAAATATATTCTTATGGACTGGCTTGAATTGCGATTGTTCTATATCACCGCTGCTTGTTTGTTTTGGTCTCTTTATATATTTAACCGCTACCGGGCCGACAAAACGGTGTTGAAAAAATGGGGCTTCAGGAAAGCGTACTTTAGAGAGACTTTTTTGCTTGTTTTGCCTTTCGCGATTGCCATAATTGCCGCGGTCATCTGGTATGGGATTACCTATAATTCTGTTTTTCTGAACTGGCACGTGATTCCGGTTTTTTTTCTTTACCCTGCCTGGGGTGTTATTCAGCAATTTTTAATGATCGCCATTATTGCAGGGAACCTCAGAGCCATTACCACCGTCAGCTTGAACGATAAACAGCTCATTCTTCTCATTTCTGTGCTTTTTTCATTTGCTCATTTTCCTGATCCGTTTCTGATGGGCTTTACTTTCTTTATGGAACTGTTGTTTCTCATTGCCTATTTCAAATACCGGAATTTATGGCCTCTCGGGCTATTTCACGGCTGGATCGGGAGTCTCCTCTTGTTTTTTGTGATGGGACGCGACCTGTGGAATGAGCTTTGGGTTGTGTTTTAGATGTGGAAAAATCTCCTTAAATCAGTTGCTTTCTTCAGTCTGAAATGGACATACAACAAAAGAGCTGCAATGATACAGGCCGAAACCAATACGATCAGACTCCAGCCAAAAGCAAGGACTTTTCTGGCATAAAGAGAAATAATCCCGTCGATGCACAATGACAGTATTCCTGCAGCCATAAGGGAATAAGCGATGATGTTCATCCCTTTCTGTTGGGTATTCCGGATAAGCTTGAAAAGAACAAAAACCGTGATGTAAGCAGCCAGCAAAAGCGGTATGCCCAATTTCATGCCCCAGCCGGTGCCCTGGGTGTAGATGTCCAGGAGAACAAGCAGTGCCGAAGTTGACAAAAAGCTGAATGAGAGCCATAACAAGGTTTTCTTATACCAAAAAACAGCGAGTGTGGTATTGATGAAAATGACCAGGCTTATTGTAGCCGGGAATTTAGACCAGGTTATGCCCTGGTTCGCTACCAGGTCAATGACAAGGGTTACCAGGATGACGGAGACAAGCACCAGGCCTGATATTTTCCATAAGATGAGCCTTTTTTGCGAGTGGGTGAGTTTTTGATAATCTGTTAGCAATTTCTCTTCCTGTTGTTCTTTACGGGATTTGATAAACGCCAGATTATCTTTGTTTTTTTCCAGAATCGGCTCTCCGCAAAGGGGGCAAAAATTGGCATTTTCTTCAACTTCTACCCTGCAATTTGGACATTGTACCATGGTCAGTTTTGTTTTATTCCGATTCAGCCTGAATGTGCTGACTTCTCAAAAAATCAAGAAATTTTTTTTCGAACTCATCGGAGGTGGTGACGTTTCCAAAGCTTAGTGCCAGTTTGTCATTAAAACCTATGACGGCACAGGTGATTTTTAACATTTTATTTGGCGGTGGAGCTGTCAGAATGAACCGGTCGATCATTGCTTCTGTCTCCGATGGCAAACGGGCCTTTCCCAGGTTGGTGACCACCCCGCTGTATTGACTTGTACCCAGGGAATTGTGTTTCCATTTGAGGATAAGGCTTTTTAAAAACAAGGGGATGCTTCTCACATATATTTTTCTTTCACTTCCCACATTTCTGGAGATGTTTTTGTTGATTAGCTTTTTTTCGGTCTCAAGCTGCATCTGGTGATAGGTGGTTTTCAGAATTTCATCAAATGTGTAATCCCCCAGCCGCAGGTCTATTTCGGGCATAACGAACAGCGAAAAGTTTCGCATGGTTTTCGACGAAAATATATTTCGAAGGTTGACGGGCACCTGAACACGGATTTGTTTGTGCATTTTCAGACGGGCAATAGGCCCCATATCGTAGTAAATTTCCTGTAAAGTATGAAGATATACGGCCACCAGGTAAATGGTGATGCTGACTCCTTTTTCTTTCGCAGCCTCTTTAATTTGAGTCATGGAAAGAAAAGCCGTTTTCTGCCTGAAACGGGGCCGGGGCGCTAACGAAAACGGCGGATGAAAAGCTTTTGATTTTTTCACCATGGGTGGAAGGTCTTCTTCGAAATAGCGTTTGTAGGAATCCTCATACTCATGGGCCGGCACTGGTTCGTCGGGCTTTTTGAAGGGGACGTCTTCGGAAATGGTGACTCCGCACTCTTCTGAATAGAGGGTCAGTACTGATTTTAAAAATTCGAAAGCCCCGGCGCCATCGGTTAAAATGTGTGATACTTCAAGGCTGATCTGGTTGTGAATGAGGAGGAATCTTAAGAGCATTTCGCCTTTGGGAATTTTTTTGCAGGGACGGTCATCATCTACTTCAATGGGGATGTGTTGTGGCAAATGCTCCAGGTAGTACCAGAAGAAACCTCTTCTGAGCTGGACCCGATAATAGGGAAAGCGTTTTTCGGCAAGCAGCACTGCTTTCTGGAAAGCACTGATGTTTACTGGTCGTTTCATGACTGCCGTGAGCCGGATCACAGTCGTTACTTCTCTTGTTATAATGGCGGGGAATATTTTTGCCGCATTATCAAGAGGTAGCCAAAACCGCTCTGTCATCCGGGATTTGTCTTTTTGCTTTGAATCGGGTGCAACCATATCTTTAGAAAAATGCTCAAATTAATGGCCTGAGCATTCTTCAAATTTAGGAAATATTCCACGACCTGACTTATATCCCGGTCGATTTCCGTTGGTATGGGATTAGCACCCGGATTTACCCGTGTAATAGATAAATAAAAGATGTTTTATAACAATCAATAGATCGTTAGATTTTTAGATATAAGATTCCTGCTTGGCGGCAGGCAGGTAAGATGAATTATATAATGCTGAAAATTTGCATTTTGAAAAAAACATTTAGATATAAACCATTGAATCAAAGGTTCTTGTAAAGACCCAAAACACAACTATTTAGCCCGCTTTTAGCGGATTTTTATTGAAAAAACGGTCCTGTTACCAAACTTTTATTCACGAATCTTTCTTAATTTAGTGTTTCACAAATGGGGTCGGGAAACCGATCGTCGTGATAAAACTTTTAACTATGGAACAATTAAGAATAGGCATTCTCAGTACCTCAAACCATTTTCTGAAACGCATTGTATTGCCTCTTCAGGAAACCACGCATTGCCGTCCCTATGCCATAGGTTCGCGTGATGTGGAAAAAGCCGCTGCCGTGGCCGGGGAATTTGACATCCCCTTGTGGTTTGGTTCGTATGAGGCTGTGCTGGAGAATCAGGATGTCGATATGGTGTACATTCCGCTTCCCAATCATTTGCATAAAGAGTGGGTGGAAAAGGCCATTGATGCCCGGAAACCTATATTGTGTGAAAAGCCCCTGGGGATGGATGCCGGTGAGGCAAAAGAGATGTCAAATAAAGCCCAGGATGCCGGTGTGCCCCTGATGGAAGGGTTTATGTATGTTTTTCATCCCATGTGGCAGCATGCCCTGGATATTGTGCGTACAGGCCAGCTCGGTAAAATTCAGTATATTCATACAGCCTTTTCTTACAACAATCCGTCCCCTGAGAATATCCGGAACATTCCCGAATACGGTGGGGGCGCATTGATGGATATCGGCTGTTACGCCATTTCTGTTCCCAGGTTCATCATAGGCAGAGAGCCCGAAAGGGTCATGGGCTTCATGACAAAGCATCCCAATTTCGGGACGGATATGCATACCTCAGGCATTCTGGATTTTGGCGGTTCACGGGCTACTTTCACCGTTTCCACGCTTTCGCAACCGTTTCAGCGGGTTGATATTGTCGGGACCTCCGGCAGCATTGCCGTCCATATTCCTTTCAACACGTATGTGGATGTGCCTGCCGCCATTACAGTTACAGATGGCATAGGAACACGAAACGTGGAATTTCCGGTTTGCAATGCATACGGTCTGATGTTCGATGGTTTTGCCGAAGCCGTTAAAGCGGGACGTCCACTTCCGGTATCACTGAAAGACGCGGTAAACAACATGAAAGCAATTGACGCGGTGCGTCAATCTGATGAATCCGGTGAATGGGTAAATGTGTCATAAAACGAGATAAAATGAAACGAGCATTATTCACGATTTTCCTGGCCATGTTTGGCCTGTTTTCCTGCAATCAACCCAACAGTTCTTTTGAGGTTGTGTCCTTTAATGCCCGGTTTAACAATCCGGATGACGCACCCAATCATTGGGACAATCGAAAATCCTTGGTTAGTGATTATTTTTCTGAAAAAAATCCGGCCGTGATCGGGATGCAGGAGGTTTTGCCTGACCAGTTGGCTGACCTGAACGGGATGCTTGAGGGGTACGATTACTTATCTGCCGGCCGTGAAGACGGGGAAGATGAAGGAGAAGCCTGCCCTGTCTTTTACCGCAAAGATATGTTTGATTATCTTGACGGCGGCCATTTCTGGCTTTCCGAAACACCCAACAAACCGGGAAGTATGAGCTGGGATACAGATTTCCCCCGGATTGTGACCTGGGTGAAGCTGAAAAGCATAAAAACCGGATATCCTTTTTATGTTTTCAATACCCATTTTTCACACATCAGTGAAGAGGCCCGCAGTAAGAGTGCATGTCTTCTGCTTGAGCAGATTGATGAAATTGCGGGCCAGCAGCCTGTTATGTTAACCGGCGATTTTAATACCACACGTGATACGGAGACTTATCAATGCCTTGTTGGAGAAGGTGAAGACCGTCATCAGTTTTGGGACGCTGAAATGCAGGCTGATGAAACCCAAAACGGGGATATTTCTTTCAATGGGTTTGATCCCGGTCATGATGGGCCTCGAATTGACTTTATCTTTGTCAATAAATTCTTTGATGTGGCCTTCCATAGTGTAGATGAGGTTCAGGAGGGGGATGTCTTTATCTCTGATCATTATCCTGTAAGGGCAAAAGTCACTTTCAGGCCGGATGCACAAAAAAAGAGAGACCCCCAATAAAACACATCAGGGGTCTCTCCGGTCTTCAAAAAATGGAAAACGGAGGTAAGTTTAGAATTTGTAGCTCAGGCCGATGCTGATGGAACGACCCGGGTTGATTTGATTGTAAATTTGTTTTTGGGCCTCATAGGCCTTGAAAAAGCTCTCCCGTTTTTCGTTGAGCAGGTTTGATATTTTGATATCCACGGTTGTTTTCTGATCCTCGCCAAATTTTTTGTTGAGGTTGAAATTGAGACTATGAAAAGGCTCGGAATAGATATCCGGGAAAAGGCCTCCGCCGACGATTGTTAGGGTGGGGCCTTTTACGTTGTAAAAGACGCCTGCATCCAGTCCTTTATTGCTGTCGTTGTAACTCAATCCAGCGTTAATCACATAAGGCGATTGACCTGCCATTTCGCGGGTGTTTTCTATGTTTTCGTCCGTTTTTTCGAAATTTTTTCGGGAGCGGTATTCCGATTCAGTCATGTCAATTTTTGATTTAACAAAAGTGACATTGCCATTGGTACTGAAATTTCTGAGCAGGGGAGAAAAGATGTGCAAACTTTTGGTGAATTCGAACTCCGCTCCGTATACAGTTCCATCTCCCACGTTTCGTGGCTGATATTCTGTGCTTGTTTGTTGCTCCGGTATTCTGACAAGCTCAATTGGGTCCTCAAATTTCTTGTAAAATATACTGGCCGATGCATTTTGACCATCTTCAAAGTAATGTTCCCACCTGAGGTCCAGATTGTCGATCCGTGTTTCAGTCAAATTGCCGTCCCAATCGGAATAGGAATCAAAGAGGCTTCCGTTGAAGATCCGGTTGCTCACCGGGTCCAGTATCTGGGCAAAGGATAGCTCCTTGAACGATGGTCTGGCAATGGTTTTGGAATAAGCCCCCCTTATGTTTTGGTCTTCATTCAAAGCCCAGGTCAGATTGACCGAAGGGAAAAAGTCTGTTGATTCCAACACCTTTTCATTGTCCAGATTCCGTCCGTTACGGGTGTCCCCACTGGCATACCTCTGGTCCCTGCCTGTATGCCGCTGAATGTAGTTTTCTACCCTCACGCCGATGGTGGCTTTGAGATCTCTCAGGGGAAAAAATTCATTCGAGATGTAAAGCGCTGTGTTGTTGACATTGGAACTGTAAGCATTGGGATTGGGGTCACTGTTCCCCGATTGGTAAGAAATGTTGTAAGGATCGTTGGGATAAAGGTTTTCGGGTTGCAAGATGAGGGAAGGATCGGCTTCGGGAAAGGAACGCATGCTACCCCCAAATTTGACGTTGTACGAAAGGATTTCATAATCTCTTTCTTTGTAGGCGTGACTTGCCCCGAATTTCAAAACGGCATCTTTTTCGTTGAAGTTGTATGCTTTTGTGATGTCGATTTTTGCTGTGGTATTGAGCTCCGTTAATTCGCGCCATCTTCTTGTGGGGAACCCCCCTGCGCCCGCATTGAAATTAGGATCCCGGTTTTCTGAAAGAGTAAAGGTCGTGTTTCTGATGTCCGGCTCGCTAGATGTTGAGAATGTGGGGGAAAGTCGCCAGTCTACTTCCCATCCGGAATCTTTTGGGTTATGTGTTCCGTTGAGCAGAACATTGGTGAGGGACCTTTCATTGTATTCCAGGGTGTGCGACAAACCACGGTAACCCGACTGTCCTACCGCTGCCGAATTGTTGTCGATGTTAAAAATGCCGGCCGTGCTTTCTCCGTTTTGGAGATGCATGGCGGTCAATCTGTATTTGTTGAAATTGTTTTTATAGGCCAAGCCTCCCAGAAGACCTGCCAATATGTTTTTCTGGCCGTTTTCCCCGCTTTGCCGGGTGGCATATTGCAATTCATAATTGTCCGGATCTTGTTGCTTTTGATAGGCACCAAAGGCCATGTCATCAAAATACTTTTGTTCGGACTTATATGTCAGGGATAAAATGTATCCCAGCTTCGGTTTATTATTTCCCTGGTTTAGGTCGATTTGATCGCCGTAGGCTATGCCCAGGCTGTAATCCATAAAACTCTGTTGCCGTTTGGCAGCCAGCTGGGGGTTAAAGCTGTTGATGAAATTTTCGACCTGGCCGGTGGAGTGTCCGCTAAAGGGAGAGGGGATGTCTGATTGACGGGCTCTTTCAGGTAAAGCTCTTGTGCCGTCGTCAAATCCAAGAAAATCGGTGTTGCCACCTTCGTAAGAAAGGTAATCCGGGTTGAAGTGCATGTCCGGATTGAAAGAGGTACTCACCGACACATTGAAAATTTTTCTCTCCGGAAAATCCTTTGTTTCCACATTCATAAGACCACCGGTAAAGTCAGCCGGTCTTTCTGCCGAGAAGTTCTTGCTCACCATCATATTGTTGATGAGGTTGGTGGGGAAGATATCCATTTGGAGACTGTTCCTGTCCGGATCAAGGCCGGGAATATCGACATTGTTGAGGGTTGTTTTGGAATAGCGGTCGCCCAGACCTCTGACGTATATGTATTTCCCGTTTTCAACTGTTACACCAGTCACCCTTTTGGCTGCTTCCACGGCCGTGCCATCCCCAATCAGCTGCATTTTTGCAGCCGAGATGCCATCAAGCATAACAGATGATTTCCTTTTCATGGTCTGAAGCGCTGCCTCGTTGTTCCGAACCATTGATGCGGTGACAACAACATCTTCCAGTTCAACGGAGCTTTCCTTAAGACTGATGTTATTGAAATTGGTGACTTCATCTTCCTTAACCTCCACATCTTCAATGGTCATCGACTGAAAAGAAATGAAGGAGAATTCAAGGTCATAAGTTCCGGGTTCTAAATTGAGGGAAAACTCGCCGTCCAGGTCTGTTGCTGTTCCCGTTGTCGTGCCTTTGACAATGACACTCACCCCCACAAGCGTTTCTCCGCTTCCGTCATCATATACAGTTCCTCTTATCTTGCCTTGCTGTGCAAAAAGTGAAGAGGTTAGGAATAAAAATATAACAATTGCTATGTGTCTCATTGTAAATTTGCTTTGTTCTTGCGCGAAAACATTTTTATTTCTGTGTTTTTCGTCTTCATCCCCGGATTAAAATGGCAAGAAACAGACCTGCAAAACCCGGGTTTTGCAAGCCTGTTTGATCGTCAGGTTTTTGTCCTTGTTTAGTAATTGGTTGCTCCTGCCTCACTGGCCCAGGTCCATCCGAAAACAGATGTGTCGATGGCGCCTGGATTAGCAGGCTCGCTTCCGGCAGTTACTCCGTCGGGTACATTTCCGTCTACGACATAATCGGCCAGGTTCTCTCCGGGGACATCAAGTACGATGTTTTGAAAAGCCACATCTCCAATGTCATGTGATACCCTGTTGATGATCTGTCCTTCATTGATGGCTGTGAAGAAGATGTTGTCGAAATGAACACCCGTGTTGTCATCGGTATTGATCAGGTCGGATGATTCAATGTTGTCGCTGTTGGCGATCACGATGCCGTTTTTGATGTTGTAAGGAGCAAAATCGCCGGTTTCGCCTTCTGAGCCTTCCGGTCCGTCGAGTTCGAAATTGTGGTCATCTGGAGAGATCACCATGAAATTGTCCAGTGTGCCTGTCCACATCTGGTCACAATCAATGGCATCGTCGTAGCAATTCCATACCAAAGCATTGTTTACATTGACGGTTCCGCCAAACCATTCGATGCCGTCGTCCTGGTTCGAAACCACCTCTATGTTTTCCACAACTGTGCCGGTCCCTACGCCCCCAAGCGTCAGTCCGTTGATCTCGTTGCCTTCGCCGATGTTGCTGCCACCGTGGCGGATGGAGATGTATTTCAATACGCCTGAATTGTTGTCCTCATCGTTTCCGCCATAAAGACCATTTGGATCTGATGTGGGGATTCCCTCAATCTGAATTTCACTGATATCGCCATCATCATTGGATGCAGAAATGGGGGCGCTGCCCAATACAATGACGCCCCCCCAGAGTCCGTCCTGAACGGGGTCCAGGTTCGGGCTTCCGAAGTTTCCGGCTTCTACATCTTCGGGTGTGATTTCATCGGCGACTGATGTGAAAATGATGGGAGCTTCTTCTTCTCCTTCGGCCATCAATTTGGCACCTCTTGCAACGAGCAGGGCTGTGGCGTTTGGACCGGTTCCCGCTTCCCCTTTAATGATGGTTCCGGCTTCAATGGTTAATGTGGCCCCTTCTTCAACTGCTATGCGGCCACCCAGTTGGTACACATTTTCGTTTTCCCAGGTTTCGTCTTCTGTGATGTTTTCTGTGACAATGATGTTGGTGTTGTCATTTTCGGGATTTGTGTCATTGTTGTCATCATCATCGTCACAACCTGTGAAAGTAACGGCCGCTCCAAATCCAAGGAGAAGGCTCAAAAGCATTAAACGGTTTTTCATTGTTCTTCGTTTTTTGGTTTGTCATTCATTTTAGACACCACAAAAGAACGATGATACCATTGCTTGTATCTTAAGGAGGGTTTAATTAACCGTTAATTTAAGAGAGCCCTGTTAATTATGAATTAACATTGGTCTGGCGGGCCATGCGACAATATAGGTTGGTCCTGAAATGAATCGTTTGTAAGGAAAAAGGATTTTTTAATTGTGAGTGGAAGAATATGAGACTTCCGGTCATGGATATTGCTTTCAATGTTCCAACGATCTATTGTTTGGGGATGCACAAATAAAAAAGCACAACAAACGAAAATCCCTGAATTGTTATCCAGGCTGTTTCATTTATTGTGCTGATTTTTTCAGATGGGAACGCTCAAAGCTCCCTTTCTGAATAAGGAACTTCCGGCCTGAAATTATTCAGTGGTCAGAATGTCTTTACGTTTTTCCTCGTACTCGTTGCGATCAATTTCGCCTTTCACGTATCGTTCGTTAAGGATCTCAAGCGGCGAAGGCTGTTCTTCTTCAATTACATCTTTGATTCCTCTTTTCATTGCCCATGAAAGAAATGTGAGTGCCGGAACAGCTACAAGCCACCCCCAGCCGATGGTCCATGCACCGGGCCCTTTTTTCTCTTTCTTTTTGGTATTGTCGTTTTCTTCTTTTTTCATATGTGTAAAATTTATGGATTAATGTTTTTGAAACCGCTATTATTCCGGAATGGCAAAATGATTTAACTCTGGTAATGAAATTTGTTTTCTACATCAGGTTAAATGGCTATTCTATAGCCAAAAAATATAAAATTCCCTTTACCTGTCCAATTTTTGTGTGCAAGATGTTAATGGCCGAAAACCAGCTACTTATTTTTCAGGCTCCTGCCAGCTCGATTTTTGTTTTTAGACGCCTAAAATTTCTTTCGATCTTCTGGAAAAATACAATATACTATATTTGTGTTAGAACGTAAAGGATTATGCCTGATTTTGCAGCAATCCCTTTTTTATGAACCGGTGTTGCTGGTCAGGGAAAAACTTTCTATTATTGCTTTATGGAAGACAGAAAATTTAATCCGGAGCATCTGGACCATTTAAATGATCCGGCTCGTCTGGAACGGTTGGATCCCCGCAAGATTGTAGAGTTTGCCGGGATGGAAAATCCGCAAAAAATCGTGGATATTGGTGCGGGTACGGCTTTTATTACTTCCGCCATCTCCGATCTTGTGCCGGAGGCATCGATTGATGCTTTTGATATAGAGCCGATCATGGTTGATGAGATGCGAAACAAATTGCCAGCCGGCAGCAAAATTACGCCCTATTTGATGGCGGATAATCGTTTGCCGTTGTCGGAAGAGTATGCCGATCTGGTGATGATGATCAATCTATATCATGAAATAAAAAAGCCTTTTTTAATGTTGAAGGAAGTCAAGCGGGTCCTCAAAACAGGCGGGAAAATTCTGATTGTTGACTGGGCCCGCCGTCCGGATGTGAGTGAAGCGGGGCCGCCATTGGAACACCGGGTGGAGGAGGCCACCATTACTTCACATTTGATCGGAGCCGATTTTTTCAACATTAAAACCACTGAGACATTTCCCGATCATCTGGGGGTGATAGCCCGAAAATAAGTGGACTTTTTGTATTCGTAATTTTATGCAAAAAACAGGTAGCCCAGCAGGATGGCGGCAATGATGCCCGAGAAATCGGCAATGAGCCCGCAAGTCACAGCATGTCTGGTTTTTCGGATGCCCACCGAGCCAAAATAAACGGCAATAACGTAGAAGGTGGTATCGGTGGCTCCCTGCACAGTGCTTGCGATGCGCCCAATAAATGAATCGGCCCCATGAAGGTTCATCGCATCGACCATCATACCCCGTGCCCCGCTTCCGCTTAATGGTTTCATAAGGGCAGTGGGTAAGGCACCTACAAAATCCGTGTTCAGCCCCAGGGAGCTGATGACCCATTCAATTCCGCTGATGATGATCTCCATGCCACCGGCGGCGCGAAACACACCAATGGCCACCAATATGGCAATGAGGTAGGGGATGATCTTGACTGCTATCCAAAAGCCGTCTTTGGCGCCTTCTATGAAGGATTCATAAACGTTTACCTTCTTTCGAACAGCCATTAAAATAAATGTGATAATGATGGTGAACAGGATGATGTTGGCAGCCAACAGGGAAACGGTCCTTATTTCTTCACGATCCAGCAGGGACAACCCATAAATCACGCTTCCAATGAAGATGCTGAGCCCGCCAAGGTAAGCAAGGACTACTTTGTTTAAGAGGTTGATTTTTTGAGCAATGGCTACGGCGATTAATCCGACGATTGTGCTGAAAAAGGTGGCCAGAAGAATGGGCAGAAAAATATCGGCCGGATTGGCTGCTCCCAGTTCAGACCTGTAGACCATTACCGATACGGGAATGATGGTGAGCCCCGACGTGTTGAGAACCAAAAACATGATCTGTGCATTGGATGCCGTATCTTTTTGGTCGTTGGCCGATTGCAGCTCCTTCATGGCTTTGAGCCCCATTGGTGTGGCAGCATTGTCGAGCCCCAGCATGTTGGCGGCGATGTTCATCATCATCGAACCGTAAGCCGGATGGTTATTGGGAAGGGTGGGAAAAATTTTGTGGAAAAAGGGACCAATAAGCCGGGACATGGCATTGACCATGCCGCCTTTTTCGCCGATGCGCATAAGCCCCAGCCAGAGTGTGAGAACCCCTGTGAGTCCAATGGATATGTCAAACCCTGTTTTGGCGTAATCAAACGTGGCATTCATCAGGTCGGAGAAAACCTCCATGTCCCCCAGGAAGATCAGTTTGATCAGGGCCACAACAAAAGCGAGGACGAAAAATGCAATCCAAATATAGTTAAGTACCATTGACTGTCTTTTTCAACAAATGTTCAATATCTCACATTGGGGTGCCGGGAGAATTGAGATAGGTAAAGGTTATTGCCTGCGAGATTTTTTGTAAGCATCGTGTGGGGCCCCAAATTCTTTGCAGACAATTTCGTCGGGTTTGATTTCCCAGATTTTTACATTCCTTACGGCCGGATCGCTGTATTCAAAATGTTTGTCGCTGTATTGGGCCATGATGTGGTCCAGCGCTTTTCGTTTTTCATCCATATCGGTAATGAAGACGACTTTTCCTTCGGCGACCACGCTTCGGGCCCTCATGCGGTAACTACAGGCCACCTGCGGATGCTGAAAGACCAGATTTTGTCCTTCATTGAAAGTCAGGCAAATATGGTCATTGTTTTCCAGGGCCCTTATGATTCGGCCTTCCGGTGCGCTATGAAGATAAAAAACCCCGTTGTGATAACCAAAATTCATGGGCACTGCGTAGGGTTTTCCTTCTTCATCGACCACACTGGCAAAACATATACTGCATTGATCAACAACTTCTTTTAGGAATGCGGGGTCGGTGTGGGTGTATGTCCTCATGATAAAAAGTTAAGCAAGTATTTTGAATTAAACCACAGTTCTTTCTCCAAGTGCTTTCGAAATGTACATGAAGGCCTGCTGAAGATTGTTGATCTCTTGCAGCAGATTCATGAATTGTTCCTGATCTCCTTCTTCTTCGGTTTTTTTCAGTTGATGACGTTTCTCTTCCAGGAGCACTTTGACTTTTCTCCATTTCAGTTCGGTCACCACTTTGGGTACGAGCTCATCCAGGCGGTCCTGTTCGGAGGCCACTTCACCGTTTTTGTTGTGTATCCGGCTTAAAGGATACTCTTTTGCAATGAGGTCTGTGGCCAGGCTGCTGATATCCTGATCGCTGCTGGAGACAAAAAATCCTGAAGCTTCAAAACCCTCTTCCTGGTAATTCTCTTCATAGAGCTGCATGATTTTATTGTAAAGGGGATTGTTGCTTTCCAGATCGTCTTGCTTTAGCTCTGATATGATGTACTCGCCAACGGTGATTTCGCGGACTCCTTCCTCCGTTTCAAATTCCCCGAGTGAGGTGTGGCCATATTTTATGAGAAACCTTAGCACCTCCCTTTCTTCGTTTTCGAAGGGATTGGAAGATGAAGCTGCCACTTTTGCCGCCGGAGAATTGGGCTGTGGCTTCTGGGGTGCATCATGACTTGCCTGCTGTCGGTTTTTATTGCGGTCTTTTTCCAGCTTTTTCTTTCGATGCTTTGAAATTTCCATGAAGAGGAGTTGTTCCTCTACCTTCATGAGGCTGCTGCACTCTTTGACGTATTCGGTCCGTGTGATGGAGTCCGGAATCACGGATATGGTGCGGACGATGTCTTGCACCAACTGGGCGCGTCCCACCGGGTCGTCTTTGGTTTCCTGCATCAGCAGGTTGGTTTTGAACCGGATAAAATCGGTCTCATATTCTTTGATGTATGCCCGGAGCTCTTCTTCGCTCTTTTGTTTGGCAAAGGAGTCTGGGTCTTCTCCTTCGGGCAGGAGCAGGACTTTCACATTCATGCCTTCTTCCAGGACCAGGTCAATGCCCCGCAAAGATGCTTTAATACCGGCCGGGTCGCCGTCAAAAATTATGGTCAGGTTTTTGCTGAACCTGGCGATCAGCCTGACCTGTTCCGTGGTCAGGGCTGTTCCCGATGCTGCCACCACGTTGCTGATCCCGGTCTGGTGGAAAGAAAGGACATCGGTATATCCTTCGACCAGTATGCAGCGGTCCTGGCGCGAAATTTCCTGCCGGGCCTGATACAGTCCGTAAAGAATACGGCCTTTGTGATAAATTTCCGATTCCGGGGAGTTGAGGTATTTGGCCGTTTTTGCATCAGAGCGCAATACACGTCCGCCAAAACCAATCACTTTGCCGGCCAGACTGTGAATGGGAAAGATCACCCGGCCTCTGAAGCGATCGGCCTGGAAATTGTCCCGCACAATGGTGAGTCCGGTTTTTTCCAGGTATTCCAGTTTGTAGCCCTTCCTCAGAGCCTCTTTGGTGAAAGCGTCTTTGCTCTCTGGCGAATAACCCAGCTGAAACTTATGGATGATGTCATCGCGAAAACCCCGCTCCCTGAAATAACCGAGACCCACTGATTTCCCTTCGTCTGAATTGTGGAGACGGTCGGTAAAATAATTGGCAGCAAAATTGGTGACCACGAGCATACTTTCCCGGTCATTCTGAAGCGCAGTCTCCTCGGGAGTGAGTTCTTTTTCTTCAATTGGGATGTGGAATTTTTTCCCAAGAATTTTGATGGCTTCCACAAATGAGATTTGCTCATGGTCCATCAGGAAATTGACGGCATTGCCGCCTTTGCCACATCCAAAGCATTTGTAGATTCCTTTGTGAGGCGAAACAATGAAGGAAGGAGTTTTTTCATTGTGGAAAGGGCATTGACCAATGTAATTGATCCCGCGACGTTTGAGATTGACAAATTCAGAAATGACTTCAGTAATTTGTCCCTGTGCCGTGTCCATTACCTTGTCTATGGTGCCCTTGTCTATCATACTGCCTCAAATTCTTGGATTCTCAAAGGTAAAAATTTTTCTCTGTTTTCGGGATGGGAAGATGTTGGTGGTAAATTTTTATTTTTGCCCTTTGTGGTTAATGGTTGCCGCGAAAAAATTTTTAAAATCAACAGAAACTCCAAAGTTTTTTACTCATCCGATGACTCCGGGTCATCGGATAAGTAAATATTATAGTTTGAAACATTGATTATGAAACAATCAGATCAGTCCCGTCCACAGCGACTTGTAATATTGTCTGGTTCCGGCATTAGTGCCGAGAGCGGGATCAAAACCTTTCGTGACATGGGTGGGGTGTGGGAACAGTATGATGTGACCGAGGTTGCCTCGCCCGAGGCCTGGGCCAATAACCGGCAACGAGTCCTGGATTTTTACAACGAACGGCGCAAGCAGTTGTTTGAGTCCTCGCCCAATGATGCACACTATGGTTTGGCAGAGCTGGAAAACCATTTTGATGTGCAGATCATTACCCAAAACGTGGATGATTTGCATGAAAGGGCTGGCAGCAGCAATGTGTTGCATTTGCATGGAGAGCTCAAAAAAGCCAGAAGCACTGCAGATCCTTCACTGGTGTATGAACTGGATCACTGGGAATTAAAAGAAGGGGATGTTTGCGAAAAAGGCTCCCAATTAAGGCCCCATGTGGTGTGGTTTGGCGAGCCCGTTCCCGCCATTGAGGATGCTGCCCGCATAGCGGGAGAAGCTGATATCTTTGTTGTGATCGGGACTTCCTTGTCTGTTTATCCTGCAGCCGGGTTGTTGCAATTTGTGCCGGCAGGAGTGCCGGTTTACATTATTGATCCTGGCTCCCCCCAATATAGACATTCACCCAATATCCACGTCATCAAAGAAAAAGCCTCTGTGGGAGTGAAAGAGCTGAAAAATATGTTGTTAACAAGCAGTTGATGAAAGCAATCCGGAGGAATCGGTTATTTTTTCAATGCCTCGGCACCTGATGTGATTTCGATCAATTCATTGGTAATGGCCGACTGTCGTTCTTTGTTATAGGTCAGTTGCAGCTCATTAATGAGATCGGTTGCATTGTCAGTGGCTTTGTGCATGGATGTCATCCGTGCGCCGTGTTCGGCCGCTATTGATTCAAGGACGACCTGGTAAAACAGCGACCTTAATGTTTTTGGCATCAGTGTATTGACAATGGATTGCCTGTCTGGCTCCAGGATGTATTTCGAAATGGGATTCTCACGCTTAATTTCGGGGATGGTGACCGGCAGGAATTGCTGGGTCTGAACCTGCTGGACAGCAGCATTGATAAATTCATTGTAGACCACGATGGATTTATTAAGAATGCCAAGGTCATATTCATCGATCAACTCTTCGGCCAGCATGGCTATCTTGTAAAATGTGGGATTTTCCAACTGTCCTTCTTCCCTGATTTGAGGAGTAATGCCACGGGCATTTAACATTTTCCATGGCTGTTTGCCCAAAACCCTGATTTCGACATTTCCGGCCTGGTAATCTTCTTTAAGTTCGGTTTTGAGGAGGTGTTGAACGGCTTTCACCACATTGATATTGAAGGCCCCGCAAAGGCCCCGGTTGGAAGCAATTACCCAGAGCACCACTTTTTTACCCCTTCCCGGTTGGGTATAGTTGATGGTCACATTAGGATGCGCTGCCACCATATCATTAATGATCCCGACCAGATGAGATGTATAGGGCCTGATGTGCCATACGTCGTCCTGCGCCCTCTTTAGCTTCGCTGCAGAAACCATTTTCATGGCGCTTGTCACCTGTCGGGTGGTTTTGATGGATCCGATCCTTGTGCGTATGTCTCTCAGGTTTCCCATTTATTATTGCTCCTCTTCTTCAGGTTTGAATTGGGTGGCCACATCAAGAGCCACTTCTTCTATTTTCGAAGTAACCTGATTGTCCAAATTTCCTTCCAGAATGTTTTTCAGTACATCGGAATGCCTGATTTCTAATGTACTCAGGAATTCATGTTCAAAATCGCGGACCTTGTCAATGGGGATGTCTTTTAGTAATCCTTTGGTGCCGCAATAAATTAAAGCCACTTGCTTTTCAACCGGGACGGGCTGATATTGGGGTTGTTTCAGCAATTCCACATTCTTCCTTCCTTTGTCGAGAACGGCCATTGTTGCGGGATCCAGATCGGAGCCGAATTTGGAAAAAGCTTCCAGTTCGCGATATTGGGCCTGGTCCAGTTTCAGGGTCCCGGCCACTTTTTTCATAGGTTTGATCTGGGCATTTCCGCCCACGCGGGAAACTGAAATACCCACATTAATGGCCGGTCGCACACCGGCATTGAAAAGGTTGTTTTCCAGGAATATCTGCCCGTCGGTAATGGAAATGACGTTTGTGGGGATGTAAGCTGATACGTCCCCCGCCTGTGTCTCAATAATGGGAAGGGCTGTCAGGGTTCCGCCTCCTTTAACTTTGTCTTTGAGGGACTCTGGCACGTCGTTCATCTGAGATGCCACTTTGTCCGATTCTATGATTTTGGCTGATCGTTCGAGCAATCTGGAGTGCAGGTAAAAAATGTCGCCTGGGAATGCTTCACGTCCCGGGGGCCTGCGCAGCAAAAGTGAAACTTCCCGGTAAGAAACCGATTGTTTGGAAAGGTCGTCGTAAATCATAAGGGCATGCCTTCCTGTATCCCGGAAAAATTCCCCGATGGAGGTCCCGGCAAAAGGCGCATAAAACTGCATCGCTGCAGGGTCGGAAGCTGTGGCCGATACCACGATGGTGTAATCCATGGCCCCGTGTTGTTGAAGAGTGTGCACGAGCTGGGCTACTGTAGATCCTTTCTGGCCGATGGCTACGTAAATACAGTATACCGGATCGCCCGCCTCATAAAAAGCCCTTTGGTTAATGATGGTATCGATGGCAATAGCCGTTTTCCCCGTCTGACGATCGCCGATGATGAGCTCCCTTTGACCGCGACCGATTGGGGTCATGGCATCAATGGCTTTCAGGCCTGTCTGGAGCGGCTGATTAACCGGTTGCCTGAAAATCACTTCCGGCGCTTTTCGTTCCAGGGGCATTTCAAACAATTCTCCTTCCAACGGGCCTTTCCCGTCAATGGGCTCTCCCAGGGTGTTGATGACCCGGCCCACCATTGAATCTCCGGCTTTTATGGAAGCGATCAGTCCGGTACGTCTTACAAGGTCTCCCTCCGATACAAGCTGAGAGCCTCCAAAAAGGACGATGCCCACGCTGTCGGCCTCCAGGTTCAGCACAACACCCCTGCATTTGTCAAATTCAACGAGTTCGTTGGACTGGGCATTGGTCAATCCGTAGGCCCGGGCAATGCCATCGCTTACCTGCAATACGGTTCCGACCTCTTCCAGTTCTGTGGCCGATTGAAACCCCTCTATTTCCTTGCGTAATAAATCGGATACTTCCGACGGACGAATTTGTTCCATACCGGTAAGTTAACTTAAAATTTTCTTCTTCATTAATTTCAACTGATGGGCAATGCTATTGTCCAGAATTTTTCCGTCCACGATCAGAATCACTCCCCCCACGATGTCGGGTTTCACTTCAAGTTGAAGTTCTATGGGAGCATTGAGCTCTCTTTCCAGAAAAATCTGCAGTTCTTCAGTGTATTTTTGGTCCAGGGCCACGGCTGTAATAATTTTGACATTTCTGATCCCTTTATGTTTCTTGTAAAGTTCTTCAAAATACAGGACCATATCGGGGAGCAGGGCTTCCCGGTTGTTGTCAATAACAAGATTGATAAACTGCAGCATGTAGGGATGTTGTTCCTTTCCCAAAATTTTCTGCACCACCTCCTTTTTCCTGGAATTTTTGATAACCGGGTTGTTCAGGAACAGACAAAAGTCCTCCACTTCACGGCAATGTTGCAGCAGAAGTGTAGAATCCTGGTAAAGCTTGTCAAGAACATCTTTTTCTTTGCTCAGTTCAAACAAGCCTTTGGCATAACGGACGGTTATGGGGCCCCTGTTCATGAATCACCTTTTAGTTGTGGTTGTCCATAAAATTCCATTTATAGACAGCCATTAGTTGAAGTTCATCTCGCTGAGATAACTGTTTATAATCTTTTTCTGGTGTTCGGTATCGCTTAATTCTTCTTTCAGCACTTTTTCTGCAATATCGAGAGAAAGACGTCCGATGGTTTCCCGAATGTCATACAACGCTTCCTGCCGTTCCTTTCGGATTTG
Source organism: Bacteroidota bacterium (assembly GCA_051744695.1). Taxonomy (GTDB): domain Bacteria; phylum Bacteroidota; class Bacteroidia; order Bacteroidales; family Marinilabiliaceae; genus Marinilabilia. The sequence continues at coordinate 25,593 of JBNJDH010000002.1, forward strand.
TTTGTTGGCCTGCTCAATCATTCGGTCACTTTCTTTTTGTGCCGATTCGCGGGCTTCCTGCAGAATGTCGTCGCGCATTTTCCGGGCTTCCTTCAGGATGTTGTCACGCTCTTTCCGGGCTTCCTCCTCAATTCGGCGCCGCTTTTGCTCGGTCATTTCAACTTCTTCCCGGGCTTTTTTTGCATCTTCAATGGCATAAGAAATGGTTTCCTCCCGCACTTTCAATGCGCGCAGAATGGAAGGCCAGGCATATTTGCCCAGGATGAAAAGAAGGATTAAAAATGTCAGCGATGTCCAGAAAACCAGTCCCGGACTTGGAGTCAATAGTTCCATAGCTACAAATTGTTAAGGCGCAGAATCGAAATGCTTTGTTTAGTCAACAAGCCAGGAGACCACGATCGCGAAAAGAGATACTCCCTCAATGAGGGCGGCAGCCACGATCATAGCTGTCTGGATCTTCGCGCTGTTTTCGGGTTGACGGCTCATGGCCTCCATGGCTGCTTGCCCGATTTTACTAATTCCAAAAGCGGCTCCAAAAACAATGATTGCCAGGCCGATAACGGTCAATGAAAGAGATTCCATACTTTTAATTATTTAAGTGGTTAATGTTCTTCGCTACTTGTACTCATTCCAATGAAAAGTGCCGTCAGCAATGTGAAGATGTATGCCTGCAACAAAGCCACCAGCAATTCCAGCATCAACATCACCAAAGATAATAAAACTGATGCAGGAGCAATATAAATGGATTGAATGATAAAAATAATTGAAACCAGACTTAAAATGATGATGTGCCCGGCCGTGATGTTGGCAAAAAGACGGATCATCAGGGCAAAGGGTTTGGTAAACATTCCTATGAATTCCACCGGTATAAGAAAAACTTTCACCATGAAAGGCATCCCCGGGGCAATAAATATATGCTTCCAGTAACTTTTGGATGCAAATATATTGATGGCCAGGAATGCAAAAATGGCCATAGTCCCTGTAAAACTGATGTTCCCCGAAAGGTTGCTTCCGCCGGGGAAGAAGGGGACCAACCCGATGAGGTTGTTGATCCAGATAAAAAAGAAAAGAGTGAGCAGAAACGGGGTAAACTTATCGGCCTTATCCCTTCGTATCTGGGCCCGGGCAATGTCGTCACGAATAAAAAGAACAATGGGTTCCAAAACTGATCTGATCCCTTTGGGTGGGGCCATTCCATATTGTGCATAACCTTTTGCTGCGGTCATAAACAGCAGGAGGATAATAAAAGCTGACAAAAACATGCTTCCTGCATGTTGGGTAATCGAGAAATCCAGGGGAGCAGGGTTGACAATTTCCCCCGATTCATTTTTGTCCAGAGTTCCGTCTTTATTGGTGATATAAAAGGTTTCGTCTTCCAGAACCACATAATCATCTCCCAGGGGGGCCGGATCTTCCGAGTGATAAAAATCGTCTGAAGAATAAAACCAGAGTTCACTGTCGTACCAAAGAATAACCGGCAGGGGAACGGAGAGGTGAATTTCCTGACCGTGCCGGTTGGTGTAGTCAATTACATGCCATTGGTGAGAATCGCTGATATGGCCCATGATGAGTTCGAAAACATCAAAGGAGCCATCTTCTTCAGCGGGCTCTGATGCCTTCAATGCCGGGTTAAAAACATGCAATAGCAAGAATATTGTGATGAAAACCGCTCTCATCAAATGAAGATTTATTGTTTTTTTCGAGTCAGTTTACGTTTTATCATTTGGGATGTTTTTGTACTCAGAGCTTTTTTACTTCGTCAAAACATCCTCAAATAGCGGTGCTATCATTGTCTGTTTTTCCTTGTGTAAGGACTCCATTCATAAAAAACATCTTCCAAAAACAAAATTTAGGCCGATTCTTAGTTTAACACAATGCTTCTATACGCTGATGGGTGTATTGAAGTTTCAATCTATGTAATTTTCCCATTGAATCTGTTAGTACCACCTTTTTTTGCTGAACAACCATTTGATTTTCCATTTGGTATCCAGGGCCATAAGGATCAGATAAGCAATGGTTGGCGGCATTACATAGGCTTCGATATGTTCATGGTCCTTATCAAAAAACAGGATGAGGAGAAGCGGAAACAGGACCATTTTGATTGCTGAGAAACTCATTAGTGCCCAACCGGCAGACTCGGACCATATTTTTTTTAGTTTATTCAATGCGTATGTGGTGACCGGGAACAATAAGATGATGATGGCCGCCAGATAAAACCAGTTTTTTGGTATATGACCGGTTTCAATAAAAACAATAAGGCCTGCCAGTCCTTTGAATAGCAGGCCATAAAAAAATTCCTTGATCAATAATGCTTTATAGAGAAGGGCTATCATAAACCAAGGGCTTATTTTTTGATTTCTTTGTCTTTATCCCCCGGAGGCGTCTGGGGTGGCTGTTGTTTGCCTTCCAGTTTTCCCTCCTGTTTTCCCATGCTGCATGTTCCGGTGAATATGGCGCCCGGTTCAATGTTGAGTTTTCCGGTTTTGATGTCTCCATTCAGTTTGGAACTTGTTTTGAGGGAAAGAAGTTCACTGACATTCATTTTTCCTTCCAGGGTTCCGGCTACATCGGCGTTGCTGCAAACAACCTCACCTTTTACCAGCCCGTTGGAACCAATTACGACTTTCCCTTTCGAATTGATGTTGCCTTGAATGTTGCCGTCAATGCGAATGTCGCCGTTGGTTTCAATGTCGCCAACAATCTTGGTTCCCTGCCCGATCATATTCGGAAGTTTATTTTCGGGCTGCTCATAAGTCTTTGCCATGGTCCTTGTTTTTTGAATTTTGTATAATCATGAAAAGCAAAAATAAAAAGATTCCTGGAAAAATTACTGACTTTTTAGTAAATCCCTGAGTTCTTCCAGTTGTTTTTCCTTTTTGACTTGTCTCATCTCTTTGGCTGTTTGCGTGTAATACTTGTGGTTTTCGATAAAATGGATTTGTTTTTGGGTCCATTCCCGGGGGGCGATTTTTCCGTTGAAGGTCTGCAATTCCTTATAGAGGTTTTGTGATACGGGGATAAAATCCGATCGCCCCAGATAGTCGAGATCTGCATCTTTCAGTATGGCCTCAAGGTGATTACGGGGTTTAGCGTCTTCACGGGTTACGTGGATCAAATTGGAAATCTCCTGAATTTGGTCTTCGGTAAATCCATAGTTCCGGAGAATTTCCCGGGCCAGCTCTATGCTATTTTGTTCATGGTTTTCATAGGATATCAAAAAGCCTGCGTCATGAAACAGGGCCGCTGCCTTAAGCAAAAGCATCTCTTCTTCATTGACTCCTTCACCCCGACCGATGAGTTCAACTTGGGTGACGACATCAATGGTATGTTTTACGTTGTGGTAAGTAAGTTCCGAAGACAATTCATTTTCCAGACGGTTGAGGACCGCTTCCTGCATATCTGTAAAGCGGATATGCTGCAGACGGATTTTGAAGAGTTCGTTGGGATATTGACCTTCTCCGTCGATTGATAATTCGGGGGTGATCCCTTTGATGAGGTACATGTCTGTTTCTCCTTTGTATTTAATGGGCATTCTGCCCCGGTATTCAGCTGTAAAAAAATCCTGGGCCAGATGCCATGTTGTTTCTGAGACATTGATTTCTCCAGGAATGCCTGAAGATTCCATCCGGCTTGCTATGTTTACCGTATCTCCCCATATATCAAAAGATATTTTTTTGCGGCCTACCATGCCCGATATAACAGGTCCTGTGTGAATGCCTATGCGTAGCTCCCAGTAATCTTTGTGTTCTGCCAGCTTGATGCGGCGCATCTCCTTCATAAACTGTTGCATTTCGAGGGCTGCCAGCACCACCTCCACAGGATTCGAACTGTTCTTGACAGGAAGCCCTCCTGCACACATATACGCATCACCTATGGTTTTTATTTTCTCAATGTTGTATCTTTCTACAATTTCATCGAAATGAAGAAAGAACTGATCCAGTTCATCAATCAATATTTCCGGGTTGATCTGCTCCACAATTCTGGTAAACCCCTGAATGTCGGCAAACAGGACTGTGACTTGCTGATACTTTCTGGATCGTTTTTTTGGGCCCTGGTGAGTATGTACAATGGAATCTTCATCATACTGGGCTTGTATACGATGGGCCTTTTCCTTGACTTTGAGTGCAAGAGCCAGCCGCTCCGCGGTAAGAGTTTCTACTCGTTGATGAATGTAGTTGCGGATCCATACAACCAGCGTTATGATCAGGGCGGCAAAAAATAGAGCTATAAGAAAAATATGGAGTAAAGACAATTCATTCATCAGCCGGTGTTGTCAAAAAATTTTATCTAGCGCAATTTAAAAAAAGTCTTTAAAAAACAACCATTAATCTATACTTTCGTAGTTGTTGATAAATTTGATTCAAAATCTTTAATGTTTGCAAAAACAAAAAAGCTATATTTAACCACCAAATTTCAATTATAACTGACTATTGATTATGGAAAGCCTGATGCACAGTATTCTGGTTCCCTATGACTTTACAGACGTGGCCTACAATGCCGTTTCGCATGCCGTGAATCTTTCTCATGTGCTGAACACCAACATCACATTGTTGCATATTGTCAAAAAAGATGAGGAATCGAAAGGGGCTGAAGAAAAACTCAAAGCCGATGCTCAGAAAGCACAAAAGGATTTTGGTGTGAAACCGGAAGTTTTGGTTAAGGAAGGAACCATTTTTAAAACAATCAATCAGGTTTCCGAAGAATTGGAGAACGTCATTGTTGTTATGGGGACGCATGGCATGAAAGGGCTTCAAAAACTTACCGGAAGCTGGGCCCTTAAAGTGATCGTAGGTTCCAGGGTCCCCTTTCTGGTTGTTCAGGAACCTCCAAGAAAGAACGATTTTACCCGCATTGTTTTTCCTGTTGATTTTAAAACCGAAAATAAGGAAAAACTCCGGTGGGCGGAATACATGTCCCGCTTTTTTAAAACCAAAGTGTTTCTCTTTTCCTCATCCGGGAAAGAAGGCGGGATTGATAACCGTACAAAGGCCAATGTGGTGTTTTGTAAAAACTTTCTGGAGGAAAAGAATATTGATTATGAGCTTGTTCTGGCCCGTCATAAATCCACTTTTTCGCAGGAAACCATTGATTTTGCCAAAGACAATGATGCAGACCTGATCATCATCATGACTACACGTGATATTGCTTTCCATGATTATATGCTTGGCGCTCACGAACAGTATATCATCGCCAATAGTGCCAAGGTTCCGGTCATGGTAATCAATCCCCGGACAGATTTGATGAAATACGGATATGGGGGAAGTTTTTAGTCAGTGGTTCGTTTTTTGCCAGTAACTCTGAGGGGAAAATACAGGGGATGGCCATCTGAAAAAAGACGGCTGACCTTGTAAACAGCAATTGGAAGGTTGAAAAAGTTGAAGAAGACAGAAGCTGTTTCATATCTATAGGAGCGATCAATCCCGGGGTTCTACCATTTCCTTATTCTTTCTAATGTTAGTGGTCCTTTAAGCTTTTGTTTTGGGCTGTCAATTTTTCCTTTAATGTTGAGACCTTCTATTTTTTAAAATTTCGTATATCAGTTCAATAGGAGTTGTCCGATTTTTAAATTCTAACGATCTGTTCTTTTCTGGGTTAGATGTTAAAATGTGAGGGTGACTTCTTCTTTCTTTCTTCGACCGCAACTTTCCTTCTTTGCTTTACATGACGTGGATTTTTTGTATTTTCGTCATCAGCTTTTTCAATGATGCTTCAAAGTCGGTTATTAGATCTTTCCGGAGAGGAGCTGTCAATTAAACTTTTCAAAATGGATTTGATTTTTGCTACTCATAATCAAAACAAAGCTGAGGAAATAAATAAACTTCTTGATCATTCATTAAATGTTCGGTCTCTTGAGGATATTGGCTTTCATCAGGAAATACCTGAAACGGGTACGACACTTGAAGATAATGCACTTCAAAAAGCCAGGTTTGTCTGGAATGAATTGGGAGTTTCCTGTTTTGCAGATGATACCGGTCTGGAGATTGATTCCCTGGATGGAGCGCCCGGCGTTTATTCGGCCCGGTATGCAGGACCTGAAAAAGACAGCGTTCAAAATATGGACAAAGTGCTGAAAAAGATGAAAAATGTTTCCGATCGAAAGGCCCGCTTCCGAACTGTTATTGCCCTGATCATGGATGGTCGGGAATTTCTTTTTGAAGGGTATGTGGAGGGCAAAATTCTCAGGGAGATGAGCGGGAATCAAGGATTTGGCTACGATCCCATTTTTCAGCCCGATGAAGCAGATGTCTCTTTTGCCCGCATGTCGCTTATGCAAAAAAACCAGATCAGCCACAGAGGCAGGGCCATAAAAAAGCTTGTGGGTTATCTGGAATCCATTAAATAATAATAACATGCAAAAGCTCAGGGTCAACCGGATTTTTTGTTTTCTGTTTCTTAGTATTTTCTTCATCTCTGTCGGGTTGAAAGGACAAGAACGGTGGCATTCATATTACTCGTATGAGGAATGTTTTGACGTGGAGGAAACTGACCGGTTTGTGGTAGGAGCAACAACTCTCGGGTTGATCTATTTTCATAAGGAGACTGCATCCATTTCGGTGAAAAACAAAGTGAAAGGGCTCTCAGATACCGGTATTTCAGCCATTGCTTCATTCCCGGATATTAACGCGTTGATGATTGGTTACCGAAATGGAAATATGGATGTGATCAAGGGCGACCGGGTGACAAATATTCCTGATCTTAAGATCGAGAACATGACAGGAAGCAAGCGGATCAATCATTTTTCGTATTACGAAGGGAGAATCTTTTGCAGCACCGATTTTGGCATTTTGGAGATTGATGTTGATAAAAATGAAATTGCATCCACCTTCATAATTGGCGATGATGCCAGCTCTCTGAAAGTTTATAAAACTATTGTGGATGAGGGATATATTTATGCTGCAACTTCGGCAGGGATTTTCAGGGCCAATTTGGAGGAAGGCGGACTCACCTTCTATGAAAACTGGAAGCTGTATTCTGAAACGCCTGCAGCTTATTGCGAGATCGAACGTTTTGGTGGTGGTATTGTAGGCATGCGTGGAGAACCTGGAAGCACCTGCAATCTTGAATTGTATAAAAATGAAGAAGTTATAACCGGAGGGAGTTTTAAGAAATTCAGGAGTCTTAATCTTTCCGATGATGAGTTGCTCGTGGTTTCTCAGAACCGGGTTCATTGGCTGGACCAGGACTTAACTGTAACCGGTGAAACCGGCGATGTAGATACCGGAGAGGAAGAGCTTTACAGTCCGGATTACCGGGATGCTTTAACTTCAAAAGATGGAACTTTCTGGTTTGCCGACAATCAAGGGGGCATCATGTATGAGGCTTCTTCATCAGGGTTTCATCGCGTATTACCTGCCGGTCCTTTTAATAATACCATTTTCACCACGACAAAAGCCGGCGATGATCTCTGGTTCATTCATGGCGGGTTCGGAACTCTTTACAACAATGCAAATATTCCTGCAGCGGTCTCTGTTCAGCGGGATGGCTGGTGGCAATATTTTAACAGAAGCAATACGCAAGCATTTAAAAAATCGCGGGATGTCATTAATGTGGCCGTCAACCCCCTCAATAAAAACCAGGTTTTTGTTGCCTCATGGGGAAATGGTGTGTTTGAATTCAGGAATGAAGAAGATGATGAAGATGTTTCCCTGCGGAATCATTTTATTGAAGAAAACAGCGGACTTCAGAATGTCCCCGGCACTCCCTCTGACAGGTATACACGAATTTGGGGAATGGCCTTTGACCAGGATGGCAATCTCTTTATGAGCAATTCCGAAGTAGAAAACAGCATTGTGGTTTATGACACACAGGACAGCATCTGGCATGGATATGATTATGGCGGGCTTGCATTTGACTATAATAAAATTGGAGAGATCCTCATTGATGACAACGGTTATAAGTGGTTGTACCTGGTTCACGGTGGAGGAAAAGGGGTTTTTGTTTTTGATGACAGGGGAACGATAGAAGACCAAAGGGACGACCGTTATCGGGGAATGAAAAAGCCCGCTGATGATCAGGATGGTAGAAATGCAGGCCAGATGAAATTGTGGGATGAAAACGGGGAAGAGATCACCAATGTGATACTCAGCTTCGCCAAAGACAAAAACGGGTATATCTGGTTTGGAACCGATAAAGGAGTGGTGGTTCAATACAATCCTTCAAGGGTTTTTGATGTGGCACAACCTGCTTTTGCGCGGGTTAAAGTTCGTCGCGGTGACGGCAGCGGACTGGCCGATTATTTGCTGGAGGAAGAAAAGGTTACCTCCATTGCGGTTGATCAGGCCAATCGTAAATATTTCGGGACCGAAAATGCCGGGGTTTTTCTTGTTTCGGAGGATGGAACCCGGACCATTCAACATTTTGATATGTCAAACAGTCCGTTGCCATCGAACAACATTTATAATATTCATATTGATGATGAAAGTGGTGAGGTGTTTTTCTCAACCGATAAAGGATTGATTAGCTATATGGGTGATGCAGTGGAAGGTGAATCCACTTTTGGTTTTGTCTATGCCTATCCCAATCCCGTGCGTCCTGGTTATGAAGGCCCTATTACCATAACCGGACTGGTCGATCGAACCAATGTGAAAATCACCGATACGGCCGGCAATTTGGTTTATGAAACAGTCTCCCTTGGGGGGAATGCCATTTGGAACGGAAAAAATCTGTGGGGAGAAAAGGTCGAACCCGGCATATATGTTGTATTTTTATCATCGCCGGACGGCAGCAAGTCATCATATACAAAAATTGCCGTGATCAGATAAATGTTAAACTGCCATAAAGCAGAGGTTGATGTTAAGACGGAACTTAGGAATTATCGGGATTATTTTAGGGTTCGCTGTTGTGATTGCCGGTGTTTTGTGGTGGCTTTACCGGCAACAAAATATAACCGAAGGCAACACCATTGATGCCGTGCCGATTGATGCTTCTTTTGTCTTGAAGATCAATGATTCATCAGATCTTTCTTCTGTTCTTCAGGATAAAATCCAATATCGCTCTGAACTTGAAACTTTTGAGAGCCTTTCTTTGGTTTACGAGGTTGCTCAATATGCAGATACCGCTACATTTTTTGATGAAGGGCCCGGCGAGGAACTTTTGGATGATCCTGTTTATTTCTCTTTTAACAAAGTGGGTAAAGAGTCGATAGAATGGAGCGCCCATTTATCTGTATCCAGTAACGGGGCAGGCAGGGATTTGAAGGGCTGGTTGGAAAAGAATGCCCGGATTGAGCGTGAATACACAGGGTTTCCCATTTACAGGCTGCCTTTCGACGATGTTCTTTCCGAACCCTTATACGCTTCTTTTCAACAGGGTATTTTTTCAGTTAGTGGCTCTTCTTTGCTTGTGGAAACATCCATTCGTCAACAACAATCTGAACACTCCCTTGCCAAAGATCCCGGGTTTTCAGAATTGGAAAAGACCACCAGCAACCGGTCCGATGGTTCTCTCTTCATTCATTTCTCCCGGTTAACAGATTTTTCCGAGCCATTTCTGGCCTCTGGTACAGACCATGTCTCTTCCTTCCTTGGTCAATTTGCCCAATGGGGCGGTCTGGATTTTGATGTCAAAAATGATGCACTGATGATCAACGGATTCTTTTCTGCCGAAGAATCCGTTTTCCTTTCGATTTTTGAAGATGTAGAACCTCGTCGTTCCTCTCTTGAAGAGGTTCTTCCTTCTGATACCCGTTTGTTTGTGGGATACAATTTTAAGGATGCGTTGCAACTGGTAGATAATCTGAACCAGTACATCCGGAATACGGAAGATGCTTCCACTTTTGATACGTTGAATACCCGTTTTGAAAATGAGATCGGGTCATCTTATCCCGGCTTCTTTTTTGATATTATTGAGGGCGAATTTGCTTTTGGATGCACCGATTTTAATGCCAGCAACCCGGGGGAAGGTCGCTTTGCGGTTTTCCGAACCAAGGGAAAAGTGAAAAGCCTTCCTGTCCTAAAGGAGCTTCAGGAATATTTTGGAACGGAGACCGGACCTGTTGATCGTTATGAAGTGGATGAAGCCACATCTTTCCCTATATACAAGGGGATTGATAGTGAATTGAATGATTTGCTCTGGAGCAAGTTCTTTCCTGACGTACCAATGGATTATTTTTCCTTTTTCAGGAATTACCTGGTCTTTGCTGATAGCCCCAAAACCCTGGAAACGTTCCTTTACAACAACGTTTTGAAAAGAACAATGGAAAACCATTCATACTATTCCTCATTCAATGAAAATTTTGCTTATGAGGAAAACATGTTTGTGTTTACGGAAATTCCTCATTTATATTCCTTTATTCAGGATGAATTAAACCCGGAATTTTTTCATCCCACCGATGAGCAAAACAAGGTGTTATTCAACTTTTATGCCGCCGGCTTACAGATTTCTGCCGATTCTGAATTGAGTTATTCCACCGCTTATGCTCAGCATGCCGCGCACCGGGACAAAGAACCCCGGACCATCTGGCAAAGCCGGATCGATTCAATGGTGGCCATGAAGCCTGCTCTGGTTGATAACCATTATACCGATGAAAAGGAGATCCTTGTTCAGGATAAAGCCCACAATCTCTATTTGATCAATAACCGGGGACGTGTTTTATGGAAACGTGCTCTCGACGGCCCTGTTATTAGTGAAATACATCAGATTGATTATTATCGCAACAACAAGCTTCAATATCTTTTTAACACCCCTGACAAACTTTATCTCCTGGACCGCAACGGAAATCACGTGGCCCGGTACCCGTTTGATTTACCCTCACGGGCCACCAATGGTGTTGCCGTTTTTGATTACAACGACAACCGGAATTACAGGATTTTTATTGCCCTGGAAGATCGTAAGGTGTATCTGTTTGACAAAACCGGCGGGAGGGTTTCCGGCTGGGACATTCCCACAACTGAAGGCACTGTTCGTCAGCCGGTCCAGTTTTTCCGGACAAGTGGCAAAGATTATATTGTATTCAGCGACCGTTACCGAAATTATATTATGAACCGGCGGGGGAAGCATCGTGTGAATCCCGAAAGGAGCTTCCGGCGGAACGAAAAGAGTCCTTTCTTCCTGGAACATCCCGACTCGGAAAAGGCAGCTTTGGTCACAACCACGAGCAAAGGCTCATTGGCCCGGATCATGTTACCCTCGGGCCGAACAATGATTAAAGAAGATACATCTTTGGAAAAAGCGGCAGAGCATAGCTTTTTGTTATTGTATGACAATGAACCTCAATATGTGCTGATCAATAAAAACAAGATGGCTATTTATGGTCCCGGTTCCGAGTTATTGGCTGAAAAAGAGTTTGAACAGCCTATGAAGGTGGATGGGGATATGTATCGTTTTTCTTCCCGTGATCATAAAATAGGGCTGATTGATACGACAGAAACCAATATTTATTTGTTCAACC
>JBNJDH010000003.1:0-32059 GCA_051744695.1 Bacteroidota bacterium
GCACCGTCTTTTTCAATGTGCTGACGATATTCATCAAGCGTAGTGGCCCCGATGCATTGGATTTCTCCCCTTGCAAGTGCAGGTTTCAGCATATTGGCCGCATCCAGGGAACCGGTTGCCCCTCCGGCACCTACAATGGTGTGGATCTCATCAATGAAGAGGATGATGTTTTGATTTTTAGCCAATTCATTGAGAATGGCTTTGATCCGTTCTTCAAATTGCCCACGGTATTTGGTTCCGGCCACAATTGAAGCAAGATCAAGGGTTACCACCCTTTTATCAAACAACACCCTTGATACTTTTTTATCGATGATCCTGAGTGCAAGTCCTTCGGCTATGGCCGACTTACCCACACCCGGCTCACCAATCAGTACCGGATTGTTTTTTTTCCGGCGGCTCAGTATCTGGGCCAGTCGTTCAATTTCATGGTCGCGGCCAACAATGGGGTCAAGGCGGCCTTCTTCGGCAGCCCGCGTGATGTCAATGCCAAAATTGTCCAGAACAGGCGTTTCGGAGCCGGGTTTACCGGCACCTTTGCCACCTTCCTGGCCACCACCGCCTCCTTGAGAAAAAGGAGAATCGGCATCATCGTCCTCAGGCATCTGGGCTTTGCCCTGGGGTGGTGTGTTGTCAGACATCAGTTTCAATTGGTCATATTGTACGTCGTAATCTTTCATAATCTCCGAAATTGTACTGCTGCGATCTTTTAACAGGGCCAATAAAAGATGCAGCGTGTTAATTTTTGAACTTTTCCGGGCCCTGGCTTCTAAATGAACAAGTTTTAATATCTGCTCTGTAGACTTTAAAAGAGGTAAATCTTCGTTTTGGTTCAAAGGCGTTTTCTCTTTTATTCGTCGTTCAATGGTATCTTTGACCTGATCAAAGTCTACATTCAGGTCTCCAAGCGCCTGGCCGGCTTTACTCTCCTTGTCACTCAATAGCCCGAGCATCAGATGCTCAGGCGCCAAAAAAGGATTTCCCAACCGGGCAGCTTCCTGCTTGCTTACTGTAAGGACTTCTTGTATTTTAGGTGAAAAATTTAAATCCATATTCAAAGGTACTTTCTTTTATGAATTCTTGTTTGTCCAAAAACTGTGCAATCATGACCAATATGTCATAATTGCAGTTGTTTTCTTAAAAGGTCCGAATCCCTCGGTTTTTAACGAATTTATTGCTATTTTTGATTCAATTTTAAAGATCTTTTTTTACCAAAAATCTATCCATCAATTGTTCCCAAAAATACGACAAAATAGGCGAAAGTCCTAAGGTCCCCGTGTTAATAAAAACAATTGAGGTTGTTTTCCGGTTCAATGGGAAATGATTAATTTAGGCCGGTCAAAAAAAAGGCCTTCAAACGTTGGTTCAGACTCATCTAAAGACTATATAAATGGCTGATGGAGAAAGAATAATTAAAATTAACATCGAAGAGGAAATGCAATCGGCCTACATCGATTATTCGATGTCGGTGATTGTTTCCCGGGCGTTGCCCGATGTTCGCGATGGTTTAAAACCTGTACACCGCCGGGTATTATATGGAATGCACGACCTGGGCATTACATCGGGAAAACCCTATAAAAAATCGGCCCGTATCGTGGGTGAAGTGCTGGGGAAATATCACCCGCACGGCGATTCATCAGTTTACCATGCCATGATCCGGATGGCCCAGACCTGGTCGATGCGTTACTTGTTGGTTGATGGTCAGGGGAATATGGGATCGGTCGACGGTGACAGCCCTGCTGCCATGCGTTATACAGAGGCACGCATGAACAAGTTTTCCGAGGAAATGCTGGCCGATATTGAAAAAAACACGGTTGATTTCCAGCTCAATTTCGATGATTCCTTAAAAGAACCCACCGTTCTTCCCACACGGATTCCCGCACTTTTGGTTAACGGCACATCAGGAATTGCCGTGGGAATGGCCACCAATATGCCACCTCATAACCTGGGAGATGCAGTAAATGCCATTGTGGCATACATCGACAATCCGGAAATCGAGGTTGATGAACTGATCAAAATCATTCAGGCCCCGGATTTCCCCACGGGAGGCATCATTTACGGTTATCAAGGTGTGAAAGAAGCCTATCAAACGGGGAGGGGACGAATTCTCGTCAGGGCCCGTACAGAAGTGGAAACTGAACCCAATGGTCGGGAAAAAATCGTAATCACCGAGATTCCTTACATGGTCAACAAGGCCGAACTCATCGTAAAAATTGCCGACCTGGTGAACGAAAAGAAGATCGATGGCATTTCAAATGTCAATGATGAGTCGGACCGGGAAGGAATGCGCATTGTCATTGACCTGAAAAAGGAAGCCATTGCCAATGTTGTGCTGAATTACCTTTATAAATATACGGCACTGCAGTCTTCTTTTGGAGTAAACAGCATTGCCCTGGTTCACGGACGGCCACAAATGCTCAATCTCAAAGGTGTCATCCAGCATTTTGTTGAACATCGCCACGATGTGGTCATTCGGCGAACCCGCTATGAGCTCGAACAGGCCGAAAAACGGGCCCATATTCTGGAGGGTCTCATTATTGCCAGCGACAACATCGATGAAGTGATCCGCATCATCAGGGCTGCCAAAAATCCTGATGAAGCCAGAGAAAAGTTGATCGAGAGTTTTGAACTGACAGATGTGCAGGCCAGGGCTATTGTAGATATGCGATTGCGACAGCTTACAGGCCTTGAACAAGACAAACTCAGGTCGGAATATCAATCTTTGCTGGAAGAGATCAAAAGGCTGAAAGACATTTTGGAGCATGTAGAGCTTCGCATGGAGATCATCAAAAATGAAATGCTTGAAGTAAAAGGCAAATACAACGACGAGAGAAGAACAGAAATTGTCTATTCGTCCGAGGAATTTAACCCCGAAGACTTCTACGCCGATGAGCAGATGATCATTACCATTTCAAGGTTTGGATACATCAAGCGAACACCTTTAGTCGATTTCAGAACTCAAAATCGCGGGGGAGTGGGATCAAAAGGAAGCAATACCCGCGACGAAGATTTCATCGAACATATCTACCCGGCCTCCATGCACAATACCATGCTCTTCTTTACCAAGAGAGGGCGATGCTATTGGCTTAAAGTATATGAAATTCCTGAAGGAAGCAAAAGTTCCAAAGGCCGGGCTATCCAGAATCTCCTTCAAATCGATCCCGACGATACCGTCAAAGCGTTTATCCGGGTCAAAAAACTCAATGATCAGGATTTCATCAATTCTCATTATATCCTGATGGGCACGCGTAAAGGCATTATAAAAAAATCTCTTCTTGCCGATTATTCCCGACCAAGACAATCCGGAGTGATTGCTCTTAACGTACGCGAAGATGATGAGCTCATTCAGGCACGATTGACCAGTGGAAATAGTGAAATCCTTATGGCCACAAAATCGGGCCGTGCCATTCGTTTCAACGAATCGGATGTCCGGTGCATCGGCCGTAAAGGCTACGGAGTCAGAGGAATCTCCCTTGATTCGGACAAGGACGAAGTGGTTGGCATGATTTGTGTAAAAGACAACAACGACGATATATTGGTCGTATCTGAAAAAGGTTTTGGAAAACGTTCCGCCCTGGAGGATTACCGCAAAACCAATCGAGGTGGCAAAGGAGTAAAAACCATGCGGATTTCCGAAAAAACAGGAAACCTTGTAAGCATTAAAAATGTCACAGATGATAACGATCTGATGATCATTAACCGCTCTGGAATGACCATCCGGGTAGCGGTTTCAGATATCCGGGTTACCGGACGTACGACACAAGGTGTCCGGTTGATCAATCTTAATAAGAAACAGGATATGATTGCCTCAGTAACAAAAGTCTTGTCAGAAGAAAAAATGAATGAAGATATTACCGAATCCGGAATTCTTGAAAAACACTCGGACGATGTGGAAGAAAATGATGAAAAGAAGGAATAAATCAATTAAGTTGATAATCCACTCAAAAAACAAATAGCAATGAAAAAACTTTTATTAATTACGATCGCCCTTGTTACCGTCGCCTCTGTATTTGGCCAAAAAAGAAAGGTGAATGCAGCACAGGCTTATATTGAAGACGGAGATGTTGAGGCTGCGGAAAAAAGGATGGAAAATGTCTTTGATCATAAAAGATCCGAAGACTGGCCCAAAACTTATGTTGTTGCTGCTCAGCTCGAAGCTGCCAAGTATGAAAATCAGCAAGATCCCGAGTTGCTCGAAAAAGCAGTTGATCATTACATGAAGGCCATTGAGCTCGACAAAGAGGGCCGGGGTCGTTTTGAAAATGAGATCAAGGTGGCAATGACATTCTTCCTGAATACGCTTACCAATGCAGCCATCGAGTCCTTCAATCAACAAAAATATGAAGAGGCCCTGGGGTTGTTTAAAGATGTGCTGAAAATCAACAACCTCGAGATGATGGAAGAAGACCAGGAAGAAGAGGTTGTAGATACCGCCATTATCTACAATGCAGGACTTGCAGCCTATAATGCAGAGAAGTGGGAACCAGCGGCTGAATATCTCAACAAATCTATAAAATATGATTATGGTGGAGGAGATGCTGTCCTGCTGCTTGACCAGATTTATAATAACCTGGAAGATTCCACTAAAAGAGCAGAGAACCTGAAACGAGGATTTAAAAAGTATCCTGATGATGAGCGGCTGCTGACCCAGTTGATCAATTATTATCTGGAAACCGGTCAAAACGAGCAGGCCAAAGAGTACCTCAATCAGGCCATTGAAGGACAACCCGAAAATCCGTCATTTTATTATGCACGAGGTGTCCTGTATGATCAGAATGAAGAATACGAAAAGGCCATTGAAGATTATAAAAAGGCTATAGAATTGAATGACGAATATTTTGACGCACGTTTTAACCTGGGGGTCATTTACTTCAATCAGGGCATTGAACAAATGGGCGTTGCCAATGAAGAAACTGAGCACGAAAAGTTCCAGGAAGAAAAAGCCAAAGCCGACAGTTTATTTGAAAAGGCATTGCCACATATGGAAAAGGCTCGTGAACTTAAGCCTGAGGAACCATCTGTTCTTGAAAGCCTGAAAGGTTTGTATTATCGTTTCGATATGAACGACAAGTATGAAGAGGTAAATGAAAAACTTCAGGAATTACGTGGAACCACTGGTGAAGAACAAGGTGAAGAAGAAGATGTAATGCAGAAACAAGAAGGACAAGGACAGGAAGAATAATAATTTAGATATAAAAAGAAAAACCGGTCATTTGATGGCCGGTTTTTTTGCACCTACAAAATTAAACATAATGTCAATTATAGGACAGGGATTTTGTGAAAAATAGAAAAGCACTTTTAATCAGGTTCACATTGTCAATATTGTTTTGTCAACTTGACTTTCTTTCTAAGCACAAAGGTTCATTTTGTGTAATAAAGTAGTCTGCCTGGCGGTTGATGAAAAACCAGAATTGTTGTACAAACGGATAATCGATTAAATTACAGTATGCCAACATGAAAAACGGCAGACAGGCCAGTCCGTTTTCCGGGCCTGCCTGGCGGCTCATGAAATGGATGGTTTCAATTTTTTAGTAGAAACTTTGAGATAGATAGGTTTTAGTTCATAAATCGGCAGACAGGCCTGCCTGGTGGCTCATGAAATGGAAACATTCTGTAGTTTAGATGTTAAAACACTATGGATGCTTATATATTAAACGGCAGACAGATCTGCCTGGCGGCAAATAAAATGGATGTTTTCAATTTTTCAGGAAAGGGCTTGTTGTTCAAACGAATATACTTTCATATAGCAGGCTACTAATATGAAAAACGGCAGACAGGCTGATAGGTTTAAACGGACTAGTCCCGATGTAGGTTTTGTAAAGTTTTTGTGAAAAAACTCACAAAAACCATAATCGGGATTTGTTTCTTTTTGGGGCAATGCCAAAAAGAAAATCAAAAAAACAAAAATTGGTCTGCTGACTTTTTCAGCAGAGCCTAATTAATTCCATGAACTTGCCAACTCAAAAAGATTATATTCTGGCCAATCATCGGTTTTATGAATGGCACGGTTCATCATGCGACGAATATCGCTCGACAGCATTGGTCCTTTCCAGGTACTGCTATTGAAAAGAACAACATATGAGAAACCATCATCTCTTCTGACCATCATGGCTGATGTTCCTGCCAGTGTTCCGGTCCTGTACCACGAATGACTTCTTGTACCCCGCCATCCAATAGGATCAAGATAAGGCTTCTGAGGATTTGTCATGGTTTCAATAGATTCCTGACTTAAGATATCATCCGGAAGATTCACCCCATCAATTGCCAGCAAAAACTTAAGAAGATCCGTGGCTGAGGCAATCCACCCCCCTGCAGGTCCAAGTGTTTGGATATCATTGCCTCCATAACTCCGTTTTACTTTTTTATCAGGATTTTGATGGTCGCGAACAAGATAACTATTGGTTGGTTCATAATACTTTACTTCCAACTCTGCCCGCTCGGTAAGGTAACTGCCTCCTATTTTCATATCAAAAATGCCCATAGGATACAGAATATTTGTTTTTATATAAGACTCATAATCAGAGCCACTCACATCCTCAATCACTTCTCCCAATATGGCATAACCAAGATTTGAATAAGACGACATTGTTCCAGGCTTGTAATGAAGCCGTTTCCCGAGCATAAATTCAATGATATCGGTTCTGTCAACAGGAAGGTCTTTACCCAGACCACGAGCCACAACAGAAGGAATAAAAAGCGGATCTCCCCAGCGGTTGGTCCAACCCCCAGAATGATTAAGCAGATGGATTAGTTTTATATCCTCAATCCTGGGATCCACGTATTCATCAAAAGGTGGTTGGTTGAGGATGCCGTCAGGCCCGAAAACCTTATCATTCAGATCAATTTGTCCCTCTTCCACCAGTTTCATAATCCCTGCCGCAGTAATGAGCTTCGATACACTGGCAACCCGGAACAAATGATAAGGCTCAATACGAACCCGGTTTCCCTTATCGGCCCAGCCATATCCTTTGGCAAAAATCATTTTGCCATCTTTGGCAATAGCCACAGAAGCTCCGCTCATTTCATTCCGGTTAAGAAAACGCTTTACTTCTTTGTCTATTGATGAAAATTGGGAGTCATCCGAAAAAAAACCGGAAATTCTGAGTGATGATGCTTCGGGCTCCGGCGGTGTAAAATCAGTACCAAAGGACTGGATTGAGGGCCCTGTAATATATTTCAAAGCAAGTCCTGCCAACAGACCCGCTACAACCAAAATGGTTCTGCTTTTTTTCTTCATGTTGTTAATTCCTAATACCGAATTCCTGTTTTCTCTCTCTCTCAAATCACGTACCCGAAAAACAGTATTTCGATTGATGATAAAGCGTTAACAATTGAACAATTGTCCACGCTTCATCTTCCTAACCCTGTGAATACGTTGCAAAAATAATGATTAATATGGGAATATAATCATTTTTTAAATGTTTTACGGCCTTTTCGAATAAAAGTTTCTATTTTTTAGATCCACTGTCGTCACAAAGTTATGGATGCTTTATCGATCAAGAAATAATTCCTAACCCTTAATCCATTTTGGGGGTACGAGATCTATTCCCAAACGAACAGCAAGAACAAGCCATACAGGTAAAAATTCTGAGGGAATGTTTTGCGGTAACGCAACAAATGTAAAAATGAGGAAAACCAGGAAAATAAGCAAAATGTACCGCAAAACAGACTTAAAAAAGGTGTTTCGTTTTGTCATCATAAAAAACCACAAGGGATGAGCCCAAAGAATATTCAAATTGGGACCAGTTACTTCGTGGTGTGAAATTAACCAGAGATAAGCAATCACCAGACCCGCTCCACCAATAACAATAAACAACACCTTATCCAGGATTTTTAAATTTGTAAACCCCAAAAATTCAGCCACAGAGAGAAAAATGATCACCAAAGCACCCAGCCACAATACTAAGGCAGGAGAAATACCTGAAATACCCGATCCCGCAGATGGTGGAAAATCAAGAAGTTGATTCTCTGAGCGAACCAATGGTTTGTTTTCCCCGGAGGATTCAACAGAAATACCGGCAAACTGGTTCATCAAATGATCGGGCAAAAACATGATTGACAAAGAATCAGTTGATTCGTCGGCCGGAATACCCAAAATCAGATCAATTCCAATTTTTGTCCAGGGTTTTGTTTCCAGATAAGGATGAATGGCTTCCCGGAAAGTTACATTTCCGGCTTTATCGGCATTTCGAAAGGACAGTTTTTTGTTTTCGTGTTGCTCCAGTAATATGTCGCGAACCCTTGTGGCGCAATTGTCGTAAAAAAAATCATATTGGTAAGCCCGGTTTTCAGGTTGAGCATTCACCATTAAATCCCGAAAAAGCTGCTTTTTTTCCGAAAGCTTCATGTTCAGTTCCTGCTCCCAAACAGAGCGACTTCCCACAAAATATTCACGCATAAATTGTTTAAAACTGGAAACAGAAAGAAGATAATCAAGACTGCCGTGACCAAATTTTAAATAGAAAAACGGAGTATTGAAATCAAATGTACCATAATTAAACACCATATCTACTTCTTCTTCAGGATCGGATACACGAATGGCTGTATGTCCAAATACTGAATACAATTGCTCGCCAGGTGCACACGTCAATAGCGAAATTTCAGATTTTTCAGATAATTCGGGCATTTGATCCAATGATTGCCCCAGACTGTTTGAAGCAGAAAATATCAATAACGTTAACAGCAATCCCCATTTGTAAATTCTGCAGAAAGGGATCCCGTTTACTTTTGTAAGAAAATCATGAATTTGTTCTGGTTGCATGTTGTAAACCGTTTGTTTTGCCTTTGTTTACAGTTGTACTTGCTTCGGTATTGTCATTTGTGAACAGTCTCGAACAGGGGGGCAAATCGTGTAATTTTAATCAATTTTTAAACCCCCAATAATTTCATCAATTGATTGAATCTGATGCCGCTTTAAATAATCTTCAATCCCATTGATGATCGTCTGAGTAATAGCCGGTTCTCTGAAATTAGCCGTCCCCACCTGAATTGCCGAGGCCCCTGCGAGCAAAAAACTAATGGCATCAGCGGCAGAAGAAATGCCGCCCAAACCAACCACCGGAATATGAACCACGGAGGCAACCTGCCATACCATTCGCAAGGCTATGGGCCGGATACAAGGGCCCGAGAGGCCACCAGTAACTGTAGATAACACAGGTTGGCGGGTTTCCGGATCAATGGCCATCCCCAACAAAGTATTGATCAATGATAGAGAGTCGGCTCCCGCTTTTTCAACAGCTAAAGCAATTTCAGTCACATCGGTCACGTTGGGCGACAATTTAACCATCAAATGTCGGGGAAATACCTCCCTGACAGCTTTGGTAACGGCAATTGCCGACGGACAACTGGTACCAAAAGTCATCCCCCCTTCCTTGACATTGGGACAGGAAATGTTAAGCTCAATGCCAGGAATACCAGGTATTTTAGCAAGTTTGGCTGCCGTTTCCACGTATTCATCAACAGTCGATCCGGATACATTGACCAAGATGTTGGTGTTAAACTTTTCAATTCCTGGCCAAATGTCACTTATAAATGCGTCAACGCCTTTATTTTGTAATCCCACGGCATTCAGCATTCCCATAGGGGTTTCGGCCATGCGGGGATAGGGATTCCCTTCCCGTGCATGGGCTGTGGTTCCTTTGACCACTATTCCTCCCAGGTTATCAATGTCAACAAAATCCGTGTATTCCTCCCCATATCCGAAAGTACCGGATGCGGTAAGAACCGGGTTCTTCAATTTCAGATCACCTATGTTTACAGAAATATCTACCATTTTAATTCTTTTGCATTAAAAACAGGACCATCGATGCAGGTACATTTGTTCCCGTCCACGGTAGGGGTTACACAACATAAACAGGCACCAATGCCACAGGCCATGGTGTTTTCGAGGGAAACCTCGCACTGGAGCTCTCTCTCGCGGGCATATTTGGCCAATACCTTCATCATTTGTTCGGGCCCACAGGTGTAGAGCCAGTCAAAATCAGGAGAAAATGTTTTCATGAAGGGATGATGGATCACGAATCCTTTTGTTCCCGCAGAACCATCTTCTGTAGTAACCATTACGGGGCCCAGTTCGCGGCAGGCGTCCAGACTGACAAGATCTTCTGCCGTGGAAGCCCCAAGCAGAAACCGGGGTTCGATGCCATTTTCCCGCAAATAACGTCCTAAAAACAATAAAGGAGCTACCCCACAACCTCCTCCGACTAATAAAACCTGGTCGCTGTCGGGCAATGAAAAAAATGTGCCCAACGGATAGATCAAATTTATAGTATCCCCTTTTTGTAACCCGGCCAGCTTTTTGGTGCCATCGCCCACTTCCTGAATCAATAATTTAATCAGATTGTGGGTGTAGTCCACATCATGAATGGAAATGGGACGCCGCAGATAAGTTGAAGGAGAACCGTCAACCCGAACTTCAGCAAATTGCCCGGGGTACATCGGAGGGAGTTTACCGGGATGTTTCAACGTTAATACCACAAAATCACGCGTTAGCCTTTGATTGGTAACGATGGTAAAATCATCAGTATACTTTTTGCCCATGAATCGATCTGTAAAGCTTAGTTACATTTGTAACCAATATATGTTGCACATTCTCTACCCACAAAGGTATATAAAAACAGGAAAAAACAGGCATCAGGATGAAGGATAAAACACCTCGAAGGTGTGATCCTCATAAAAGAATACGGTTTTAATTATTTTTTTCTGGGGAGTTGTTGACTCGGTTGATTTTTTCTGATTGTTTTCCTTGTTGGCCCCTGCAGGGGCTTCATTACCAGAGCGGGTGTTTTTTGAAGTAATGGGATCGTCGGTCTTTTCAAGGGGGGCCGGTGGTTTTTGACGTTTCGTTTCCTGATTTCTTTGAAAATAAGGAGGCCGCTCTTCATCTTTTACCGGTGATTTTTCAGGAAATTCAATTTTTCCGGTATTCACAGATGCAGGTGAAGAGGCTTGATTTGTATCAAATTGATTTGTAGACTTATCATGATTTCTTTTGTATGGACCTCGCCCCGAAATGAGCCAGTCAGGATTGATGTGCTCCAAATGAAGGAGTATTTTCCGGAGAAAATCAAGACTCGGATTGTTTCGCCCCGAAAGAATATGACTCACACTCGAACGCTGAACACCTATCAATTCGGCGAATCTGGCCGGCGTCAGGTGCTCTTTTTCCAGAATTTCCTGTAATCTTTCCTGCATAATATTCTTTTTACATCATACGGGTTTTAAGCGTATTTGGGTATGAATAAGACTGGCATCCCCTCGGGATCCATCAATGGCTATATTTTAGGGGATCGATCTTGTTGCATTTTGTAATATAGTCTCCAATACAAATGTAATACGTTTTATTTTACCGGACAAACATCTGTTATTTCATTTTGTTTACTTATGTGACGCTTTGCGGCTTTTTTGTGTCACGTATCCGATAGATAAACACCGGATTTATATATAAAATTAAGAAAGACCTCTTTTTTTACTGGTTTTAAGTAGCTAACTCCGGGCAAACCCTAAGGAATTACAATGGTTATTCAGGTTTGTATTTGTTCTCACTGGTCTCTGACTTCACATAAAAGCATATACTAAAGCTTTTAAATCCAACATGTTGTGAAGCATATAAAAAATCCTTTAAACCATTACGTAACTTCATCTATGTAAAACACTGGTATTTAGAGCAATAATCTTAAAACACATGGCAATATTGCACCTATATGAATATTTATACAAAACATCTAAGGATTATTCTTAATAATAAGTTTATATGAACATTGTAAATATCTGAAAATGTGAATTATATTAGTAAATGCATGCTTGTTTTCCGGGAGTAAACTGCAGGTATTTTGAGGGGTTACAAATGTAAATTGAGCTATAGCTCCTCTCCCCGCTCCTTTTTTTCTTTTTCAGGAAAATGGAATGGAATATTTTTTTGGTGAATATAAATTTGTCAGGAGAGTTTTAAACTTGCCATTTTTAACCATGATGGTATTTTCAGACAATAGGGATGTGATTTGTTTTTGGAGGCTTTGCTTTTAAAACAGCTCTTTAGAGACTTGATGTTTTAAAGCTCGTTTGAAGTTCAATGATGAGAAAGATCAATTGCGGCAAAATTTAATTTTTTTTTCCCTCCGATGGTTGAAAGTAAATTTGTGGATTGCTTTCAACCTTCATTATGTTAAAAGTTTGTTTCGTTTTTCGGTATTTTTAACTGCTTATTCCTGCTGAAACAACATGAAACCATTTATCCGTTATTGGGGGGCGCTATTATATTGATGTTAAATTTGGAGGGAAATATAAAGGGAAGGATCCCTTTTTTGAGGATATTCATAATTGAATATGTTATAATGCAAAAAATCGCAATCTGTTAACAAACAAATTGCGATTTACATGAAGTGTGACCCAGCAGGGATTCGAACCCTGGACCCCATCCTTAAAAGGGACGTGCTCTACCAGCTGAGCTACTGAGTCGCCTGTTTTTTGCTTTAAGCGACCACAAAAGTAGAGTTTTGTTCTGGATTCCCCAAACAATCCCGGTATAAAAACTTACTTGTTAAAAGCTTTTTGAATATCCGCGATCCACTTTTCGATTCGCTCGTCGGTCTGAGCCGCCTGGTTTTCAATATCCAGGGCCAGACCGGCAAACTTCTTTCCCCTTTGAGCCCGGGAAGATTCAAACGTATATCCCTTGGTTGAGGTAAAACCGACAATCGTTCCTCCCCGTTTTTCGAGAAATTCGGCCATCACGCCAATACCATCTACAAAATTCTCCGGGTATCCTTTTTGATCGCCACCACCAAACAAGGCAAATTTTTTCCCGCTGAGATCATCATCTTCAATGGTTGGAAGAAATTCGTCCCAATAGTTTGGCAATTCCCCGTCAAACCAGGTGGGAACAGCGAATATGTAGTTTTCAAATTTCTCGAAATCTTCATGGGTGGCCTTATCCACATCCACTTCTTCCACGTTATTCTCCCCCAGATGTTTAATCATCTTGCGGACTTGTTGTTTGGTTTTGTGCGATCGGAAACTATAAAATATCCCAATTTTTTTCATACTTCTTTTCTTTTACAATGCTTACGTTTAATGAATAAATTTAACAAAAAAGATTTTGATAAAAAGCTGGTTTGCAAAACTTAAAAAGCAATCTGTTCACGTGCGGCTTTAATGATTTTATCTGTACTTGGAAGAGTTGCGGCTTCAAGGATTCTATTAAAGCCGACGGGTGTAAATTCAGATCCTACTCGTTTTACCGGCGCATCAAGTAACCGGAAACCTTCATCGGAAATGATCGCAGCCAACTCTCCGCCGAGTCCGCCATAAACTTTATCCTCATGCACCACAAGGGCCCGGGATGTTTTTTCGATGGATTTCAAAATGGCCTCTTTATCCAAAGGCAACAGCGACCTCAGGTCGAGAACTTCCACTTCCACGCCATCTTCCTTGCTCATCTTTTCGGCGGCTTCAATACACATGTGGGTGGTGTTGCCATAGGTGATCATGGTCAGGTGCTTTCCTTCACGCCGGACCCGGGCCTTTCCGAAAGGCACCTCAAAATCGTCGGGCACCACGGTAGCTCCTTTTGGGGAATTGTACAAGGCTTTGGGCTCGAGAAACAATGTCATACCTTCGGAACGGATAGAGGTTCGCAACAAACCGGCCGCATCATCGGCAAACGATGGATAAACCACCCTTACGCCCGGGAAAGTGGCCAAAGCTCCTTCGGTTGTTTGTGAGTGATAGAGTCCCCCGCCAATATACCCCCCAGAGGCAAGGCGAACAGTGATATTGGGCGAAAACTGCCCTTTGGTTCTCCAGTATTCGTGAGTCGTCTCCACATATTGTTCCATGGCCGGCCAGAAATAATCGGCAAACTCTGCTCCTTCAACAACCACGCGAATTTTCTTGTTATAGCGCGTCATTCCATTGGCGGTTCCCATGATGTAGTCCTCAGCAATCGGGGCATTGAAAACCCGTGTTTTGCCAAATTCCTGTTGCATGCCTTTGGTCACGTTGAAGACCCCGCCTTTTTCTTTGTGGGCAATATCCTGTCCCCAGATATAGGTGTCCGGGTTATGCCGGAATTCGGCCTTGAGGGTATCGTTGAGCGCCTGAATCAATTTTATGGGCGTGCCCTCCTGGTTGTGATTGCCCTCAGGATATTTCTCGCTTTTATACGGTTCCGGAATCACATAATCAAAAATAGACTCCGGCTTGGGATCAGCAGCTTTCAGGGCCTTTTTGTGGGCATCCTTCACTTCGCGGGCCACTTCCTCTTCAATCTCTTTAAGCTCTTCTTCCGTAGCTCGTTCGTAACGAAGCAACAACCGGCGATATTTAGCCAGGGGATCATACTCTTTCACGTAATTCAATTCGTTTTGGTCGCGATAGAGCTCATGACGGTCCGAATTGGAGTGTGAATGAATGCGCACGCAATTGGCATGCACAATCACCGGTTTTTGTTCTTTCATGGACCAGCTGACGGCATCGTTCATTGCATTCATGGAATCAAACACATCTTTCCCGTTACAATAGATGGTCCGCAGGTTTTTTATGCTTTCAAAATTACGGGCCACTTTTCGGTTGGCCGACTGGTCTTCTTTTGGAACGGATATGCCGTATCCATTGTCCTGAAAGACAAACACGACCGGCAGATGTTCCCGGGATGCTCCATTGATTGCTTCGTAGACATAACCTTCGGATGCCGAACTCTCACCCTGGGACGTGATCACCACGGCATCTTTTTCATTATAGGTTTTTAGGGCCCTTCCCAATCCAGCCGCATGCTGGGTATGATTCCCTGTGGCCGAACTCACGTTGTGAATGTTCCAGGCAGGCTTGGCAAAGTGGTTCGACATATGGCGTCCGCCACCTGCCACATCGGCATCTTTCGACACGCCATTGAAAATGATTTCCTCGGCGGTCATCCCGGCAGCCACACAGGTTTGAAGATCCCTGTAATACGGGAAAAGATGATCTTTCTCCTTTCGGAAATTTTGACCTATGGCCAGCTGAATGCCATCATGACCCGCTGCCGGGGCGTGATACGACCATCCGATGGCCTGTTTCAAATAATTGGGCGCTCGTTCGTCAAGGGTACGCCCCATAAAAAGGAGTCGGTACCACTTAAGCAAGGTCTCTTTTTTTGTTTTTCTGACAGAATATTTTTCCGGGGCATTGCTTTTCATATCGGGGTGATTTTAAAACGATTTAAATACAGATAATTGATAATAAACTTCTTAATTGGTTTAACGTGAATTCTTACTTTACCATTTAAACCTCACGATCCGGATCGGCTTTCTCAAGATAATCGGCTATCCGGCGCAGGAATTTTCCGCCAAGGGCACCATCCACTGCACGATGATCATACGAGAGCGACAGGAACATTTTATGCCGTATGGCAATGGCATCACCGGTGGGTGTTTCAATCACAGCCGGTTTCTTTTCGATGGTACCGGTGGCCAGGATTGCAACCTGAGGTTGATTGATAATGGGGGTTCCAATGGTATTTTGGAAAGACCCGAAATTGGTGATTGTAAAAGTCCCACCCTGAATGTCATCATTTGAAAGTTTATTGTCACGGGCCGCTTTAGCCAGGTGGTTCACATCTGTTGCCAGCCCGGCAATGTTTTTCTGATCGGCTTTTTTGATCACTGGTACAATCAGGTTATCTGATGGCAATGCCACAGCAATACCAACGTTTACATTTTTACGCAGGATGATGTTGTGTCCGTTGACAGATGCATTGACACCGGGGAAATCGCGCAGGGCTTTGGCTGCCGCCTCGGCAAACATGGGCATGAAAGTGAGTTTCTCGCCATATTTTTCCTGGAACTTGTCTTTGACCTTATTCCGCCACATCACCAAATTGGTCACATCAGCCTCTACAACGGAAGTCACATGCGGCGATACCTGCTTCGACATGACCATGTGGTCGGCTATAATCTTCCGCAGACGGTCCATTTCCACAACTTCGTCGCCTTCACCAGCTGTTACCTGAACACCCTGCTGCTTACTTTGCTGCGGTGAAACTTCAGCCACAGGTTGTTTTGCTTGTTCTTTCTTGCTTTCATCTTCTTTAGCGCCCTGGCTTTGACCCGATCCACGGGTTTTTATATATTCCAGAATATCGTCTTTGGTGACGCGGCCTTCCTTTCCACTGCCCGAAATGCTATCCAGTTCACGGAAAGAAATCTCTTCTTTTTGTGCTATATTCCGAACCAATGGCGAATAAAAACGATCACCTGAAGACTTGTCCTCCAAATCTTTGGTGGATTTTGAAGGTGCTTCATCTTCTACTTTCGCTTCGCTTTTCACATCCTTTTTGTCTTCGCTTTTCTCTTCTTTTTCAGCGGGCTTCTCCTGTCCTTCTTTCTTTTTGCTCGCGGTGTCCTGAGCCTGGCTGCTTTCCTTTTCATGTTCTTCGTCCTCTTCTCCATCGCCCAGATCGATAACAGCAACGGGCTTCCCTACAGCCACCACTTCATCGGTATCGAAAAACACCTCTTTGACGGTTCCGGCTACTGGTGAAGGAATTTCAGAATCCACCTTATCGGTCGCAATTTCAAGGATGGGGTCATCCTCCTCTACTTTATCACCAGGTTTCACAAACCATTTGGTAATGGTTGCTTCTTCAACGCTTTCGCCCATTTTAGGCATCGTTATTTCAAATGTTGACATATCAGTTGGGTTTATTTTTTGTAATTTACAGATGTCAAAAATACTGAGAATTATTATTTAAAACAAATCTAAATAAATATTGTTTCTCACGGTTTTTGAATTTTTATTAAAAACCACTATCGGGGGAGTTTTGTTCAACATAGGAATGGTTTTAACGGGATAATTTCTGTTGAAGCCCTTGGACAAGATGAATGAAGAAAACAAAAAACCCGGCATCACATTTTTCAGCGATACCGGGCCAACCTATAATCTAATCTGTTCCGGGATTAGAGACTATTGCCAAAATCTTCTTTGAATTTATTGACCAGTTTTTTGGGCCAATCGTCGACAGGAGCCAGTCTCCCCATAAAAAAGCGCAGCACCTCGGGTTCCTCCACAAACTTGAGTCCTCCTACCAACTCCCTGTTTTCGAAAAGCCAGTGCACACGGTCGATGAGAAATTTGGTCTGCGACAAAGTAAAAACCCGTCTGGGAAAAGCCAGCCGCAGAAGCTCAACATCAGCCAGCACATCCTCTCCGTTTTCATCGCGAACGCTGGAGATTGTTCCCCGTTCCATACCCCTGCAGCCCGATATAATATAAAGGGCCGCGGCAAGGGCACCTGCCGGATATTGCGATTGAGGCACATGCGACAAAAAGGACATGGCATCAATGTGGGCTCCAAGGGCTCCAGCTGGTGTGATGACCGGAATGTTTCTTTTTTCGAGTTCATTCACGGCAAATTCGATGAAAGAAGGGGACTGGCTTATTACCGTTTCATCCGTGGTTTCGTGAAGTCCAATAGCCATGGCTTCAATTTCGCGGACCGACATGCCCCCGTAAGTAAGAAACCCCTCATAAAGCGGGACCAGATCACGCATTTTCAGGAAAAGATCGTGATCGTTGGTACAAATTCCTCCGCCACGGGTTGAGCTGACCTTGCGGGAAGAGAAATACACGATATCAGCCAGATCACACATCATATGCAGGATGTCTTTGATGGAAGTATTGGCAAACTCGGGCTCGCGCTGCTTAATAAACCAGGCGTTTTCACCAATCAAACTGGCATCCAGCACCATCATGATGCCATGTTTGTCAGCCACTTCTTTCACATCGCGCATATTCTGCATCGAATAGGGTTGTCCCCCGATCAAATTGGTTGAGGCCTCCAGGCGGACAAATGGAATCTTGTCGGCCCCATATTCAGCAATCAGATTATTTAGTTTTTCAATATCAATATTCCCTTTGAAGGGATGATCGCTTTTGATTTTTAATGCCTCATCGGTGTAAATTTCAAAAAGAGTACCTCCATTGAGCTCCATGTGGGCCTTAGTCGTAGTAAAGTGATAATTCATCGGGATCACATCTCCCTCTTTAATGAACACCTGAGACACCACGTTTTCTGCAGCACGTCCCTGATGCACAGGCAAAATATACTGCTTTCCGAACACATCACGGATCGCCTGTTCCATCCTGTCAAAGCTCTGGCTGCCAGCATAAGCATCATCGGCCTGTAGCATAGATGATATCTGATTGTCGCTCATGGCATTGGTGCCACTATCGGTGAGCATGTCCAGGAAAACATCCCTGGTGTTTAAAAGAAAGGTGTTGTACCCTCCCTCATTAATGGCTTTCAGACGCTCATCGATGGGTCGGAGATGAAGTTTCTGTACCATTCGTACCTTGTGCATCTCGACCGGCACCGCCTCATCCCCAAAAAAGCTAATGGCCGGTTTTTGTTGAATCTCCATGATTTTAATTTTCTATTTTATTGATTTTACTTTGCTGAACGGAAAACGATCATTTTGGGAATCCCCCCCTTCTTAAGATTCTGCTTTATCGCGTGGAAAACTTCTAAACCGGGGTTTACCGGTTGTTTATGAAAATTCCTGGTACGATAAAAGCTTTTCTGGAAAGCAAACTTATAAATATGTGAAAACGAATCCTATATATTCATTTTCATCTTAAGATGATTTTTACAAAAATGCCGTTTTTTGTTTCAAAATGTTTCCAAATTTAATGTTTTGTCTCCAACTCTTTATTTTCCCTGAGCAATTTGTTAAAAAGACATACTAATTTATTTTGCATATACATTATCATCAATATTCATTTTAAACAGCGATTTGGCGAATACCTGCTGGTCTTTCCTTCAGAACGTCCTGGATCCATTATCCAACCAGCTGTATTCTTGTTTTTTATATCTCCCGACGTTTATCAGGAAGTTTGATTTGAATATGTATTCAAAAGAAAATGAATGTGTAACACAAAAAACAGCTAAAAAAAACTTTTTCAAATGTTCAGAGTATAAAGAAAAACAGAGTTTGTTTCAATACAATAGATCGTTACATTTTAGATATTAGTGCCCAAGTCGAGAAGAAGCTGGAAGTTCGAAGTTAGTAGCTCAGTCGCAGAGTCAGTAGTAGCTCGAAGCTGGAAGCTGAAAGCTCGAAGCTGGACAGAAAGGTTGCTCTCTTTTGCGACATAACCAAAGAACCAACAATATTAGTTAAACATCATATTTTAAATAACTTACGGTTTTTTTTAGATAAAAGATGAAGGCTGTAGTTTAAAATGGCGATTTTTCTCGTCTTAAATCTAATATCTAAAAATCTAACGGTCTATTGTGGAAAATAACAACGCAAAATTTAACTACAGCCAAGATGAATTGTATCATATTGAAAAACAAATTTTTTGCACACACAGCGCATCAACCTCAAACAGATGAGCGGAAATCAATTATAAAAGTCTTACGGACTATTGTCAATAGAATTAACCGAAAAGAAAAAACAGCAAACTATTGCCCGCCCAAAATGCACCGGTAAGTATAAAATTTTCGTTTATCAGGGGCATTTGACGAAAACAGAGGCACTAATGGGTAAATTTAAATGAAGACTTTCTGTACATTATTATTTTTTTTTATTTCTTCAATTTCATCCTTTTCTGGAGATATACCTGAATTGAGGTTTCGGGAGTTTCCGGGAAAAGGCCAATTGTCAAGTCAGTTTACCACCTCCATTGTCCAGGATCAGGAAGGGTATATCTGGATTGGGACGGTTGACGGCCTAAACAGATATGACGGACACGAGATAAAAACTTACCGAAACCATCAGAAACGGTATTCGGGACTTGTCAATAATAACATCCAGACTTTATATAATGACAGCAAAAACCGCCTGTGGATTGGCACAGTTTGGGGACTCTCTATATATCACCCGGACCACGACACTTTTGAACCATTATCATCCTCTGATAATCCTGCGGGTATCGAAAATACCAATATTTATCAAATCCATGAAAGCGATGACGGAACATTCTATGTGGCCGCCGGAAGCAGCATCTATACTTACTCCGAAAAGAAAAACCAGTTTTCAAAGCTTCTGACTCTGGATGGTGGGGACATCATATCTTTTCATCTTTGCCGGGACGGAACTTTATGGACTGGTCAGGATTCCGGAAACGGACTGAAATATTTCCTGCCCGGAGAATATAATCAAAGTCGGTTGCCCCAATGGCTTCGTAAAAAAAAACCAGAATGGTTTGATGAAAATTCAATAACCGATATTCTTCATAAAGATTCTGTGTTGTGGATCGGCACCCGCGGCGGAGGTCTCATCAAAATTGATCAGGAAAATAAAAAACTGAAGAAATATCTAAAGGGTGAAGATGAATCTTATATCGTAAATTTATATGAAGACCACAAAGGCAACATCTGGTCTTGCGATTATACCGGTCTTAAAATTTATAATAAAGAAGAAGACTATTTTCACGGCTACTATCCAAATCCGGAAGATAAGCACTCTATACAACAAAACCCAAATGGCATCTTGCAGGACCACCAGGAGAACTACTGGGTCATATACTCAGAAAAAGGATTCGATTTTTCTCCCATCGAAAGGGGCTTTCATCTCTATGATGATTCGCCCGATGCTTCATGGCCCCTTTTTGATGCCAATACCATGGCCATCACAGAAGATCACCGCGGTCATTTGTGGACCGGAGGTTTTAATGGGGGGATTACCGTCTTTCACTGGGAACAGGATTCGGTTACAACATTTGAACATGATCCGGACGATCCCCATTCTGTGGGAAAAGGAACCATTTTTGACATCTATTCGGACAGCAATGGCACCATGTGGGTGGGAAGTTACAGGAGCGGACTTCAAAAATATGATCCCGGCAAAAACCAATTTATCAGCTTTAAACATGATCCCGAAAATGAAACATCCATCAATGGGAATGATGTTCGTTCCATAGTTGAAGACAGCGTGGGGAATCTCTGGATCGCTGTTCATGGTGAAGGGGTTGACTATTTTGATAAGAAATCGGAAACGTTTCGGCACCTGACACCCGATAACAGCAATCTTTCGATAGAATGGATCAACGAAGTCTTTGTGGATTCAAAAAATACTTTATGGGTCGGGACTTCTTATGGACTAAACAAACTAGAAGCCGGCAGAGACTCGATTGAAGTTTTCATTACCCAGGACAAAGATACCCCCGGAACCCTCTCAAGCAATAATATCACCAGAATTCACGAAACACCTGATGAAACCATTTGGATCGGCACAACCAGTGGTCTGCATAGGTATTTACCGAAGAGCAACACCTTTGAATTTCATTCCGAAGAATTCAACAATCAATACATCTGCAGCATAGAACACGATGCCAATGGTCATTTGTGGGTGAGCACGCATGGCGGCATTACACATTTTAATCCTAGTACCAAAAAGGTGTTTAACTTTGATAAACGTGATGGCCTCCAGGCTAATGACTTTAATACCAGATCTTCCTATTTCGACGGCCATCAATATCTTTTTTTTGGTGGTCCCGGCGGAGTGAATGCTTTTGATCCCGATGAAATTAACTACAACCTGGAACCACCCCGGGTGGTGTTTACAGAGTTCAGGCTTTTAAACGAGCCCGTTCAAAAGTATGGCGAGGATCAACCCTTAGAAAAGCACATCAGTGTTGCTGATGAGATTACACTTGAGTATGACAACAATTTTTTCACCATTGAATATGCCGCTCTCAATTATCTGAATCCAGAGAAAAATGAATATGCCTACCGGATGGAAGGAATAGAGGATCACTGGAATCAGGCGGGGAACAAGCGGGAGGCCACCTACACAAATCTCGACCCGGGAACCTACACGTTCAGAGTGAAAGCCGCCAACAACGATGGAATATGGAACGAAAAAGGCACTTCTATCCGGGTTGTGGTACAACCTCCCTGGTATATGACCACCTGGTTCAAAATCCTGGCTGTTGTTCTGGCCATTGTTTTGGTGTACTTAACGATAATGTTCAGAACTTCCATTCTCAGGCGTCAAAAAGCCGCCCTCACAGAACTGGTCAACCAAAGAACCCGTTCTTTGCACGAAAAAAACCACATGTTGCAAAAACGCACGCTGGAATTGAACCAGTTTAACCAACAACTTGAAGAACAAAAAGAAACAATTGAAGAACAAGCGGAAGAATTGCAACACCAGGCCCATGAATTAAAAAAGAGCAACAAGGAACTTCAAAAGCTTAATTCGACCAAAGACAGGTTGTTTTCCATCATTGCTCATGATGTCAGGGGCCCGTTTAACACCATTATTGGGTTTTCCAGCTTGCTGCAGGAAATGGCATCGGATCAGAACAATCCGATAATCGAAGAATATTCCGGCTACATTTATGAATCTTCCAATCAGGTTCTTGCCCTGTTGGAAAACCTTCTATATTGGGCCCGCAGCCAGACGAACGAGATCACGTTCAATCCCTCAAAAACGTCTCTGAAAAATATTTGTGAAGAAAACATTAAACTGCTATACGACACGGCACTAAGAAAAGATATTAGAATTGATACTTCAAATATTGATTATCAAATTGAATTGGAAGCTGATGAAGACATGTTGCGGACAGTTGTGCGCAATTTCCTTTCCAATGCTATAAAATTTACACCCGAAAATGGCAAAGTTTCCATAATTTCAGAGGTGGTGGAAAATCATAAAATAAAACTGCTGGTGACCGATACAGGCAAAGGAATGAGCCCGGATGAAGTGGAGCAAATAAAGAGAACCGGTCAGCTCAACACAAAACCCGGAACCGAGGGTGAAAAAGGATCCGGACTGGGATTGGCCATCAGTAAAGAATTCATCGATCGCCATGGCGGTGAAATGGTCGTTCATAGCCCCCCCGGTGAAGGAAGCACTTTTGGTTTTATCATTTCTTTAAAACAGGAAACGAAAAATACATCAAATCAATGATTTAAGTTTTAATTTTCAGCAACCCCTACCTACATCGTCGAAAAGAAAGAGAGAAACATCTACTTTAATGAATTCCCGGAACAGTAAGCCAATTGCAAAGCCAATTATGGTTTTTTGAGGAATAAGAATTCTGCGGGAAAGAAAAATTTCATATTTTTGTGGTACCGGGTGGCCGGGAAATCAACTTTTTGCGGGAATAGCTCAGAGGTAGAGCATCAGCTTCCCAAGCTGAGGGTCGCGGGTTCGACTCCCGTTTCCCGCTCAAAAAAAGCCCGGAATTTCCGGGCTTTTTTTTTTGCTAAACATTCGCGACTTTAATTATATCGGCAAAAACACCGGCAGCTGTCACATCAGCCCCGGCCCCATATCCTTTGATCTGCATGGGATGCTCGAAATAATGTTCTGACCATATCAAAACAATGTTGTTGCTGCCTTCCAAATCGTAAAAAGGATGTTGACTGTCCACTTCGAGCATTCCGACTCTTGCTTTGCCATCCGAGGTCATCCTGGCACCATACCGAAGACGTTTCCCATCTTCCAGGGCTTTTTTTCTTCTCTCCTCAAAAACGCCGTCTAGCTCTTTGACCTTCTCCATAAATTCATCCAGGGTTGGAAGATCGAGATACTCCCTGGGCACAAAAGGTTCAACTTCAACTTCAGATTCCTCTAGTTCATATCCTGATTCTCTGGCAAGAATAAGAGATTTTCTCACAACATCTGTTCCACTTAGGTCAACCCTTGGATCCGGTTCACTAAAGCCCTTGGCCTTTGCTTCGGCAATCACTTCCGATAAGGGCTTATCTTCAGAAAGAGTATTGACAATGTAGTTAAGGGTACCCGACAGAACAGCTTCAAGGCGCATAACATTGTCACCACTCCGCACAAGGTCATTGATTGGGGCAATAATGGGCAATCCGGCACCTACATTGGTTTCGAAGAAAAACTTTACGCCCTTTTCCCGGGCGGTATCTTTCAATTTTCTGTAGGTGTTGTACGATGATGAGCTGGCAATTTTATTGGCTGTTACAACCGAAACATTGGCTGCAAGTAAGGATTGATATATTCCGGCCACTTCTTCACTGGCACTGCAGTCAACAAAAACACTGTTGGCCAGGTTCATGTCAAGAATCTGGTCCCGAAATTCGAGAATACTTCCTTCAGTTCCTTCTTTATCAAGCTCTTCAATAACATTTGAAGCATCCAGTCCTTCATTATCGAATAACATTTTATTGCGCCCGGCAAGCCCTACAAGCCTCACTTTCAGACTATTCTCTTTCATAAGTTTCTCAGTCTGGGCGCTTATTTTATGAAGCAATTTGCTACCCACAGTGCCTTTTCCCACAAGAAAGAGATTCAGGCGGGAATAATCTGAGAGGAAAAAGGCTTCATGAATCACGTTCAATGCCTTTTTGATGTCTTTGTGTTTAATGACAAAGGAGATGTTCAATTCAGAAGCTCCCTGGGCAATGGCATAAACATTCACCCCGTTTTTGCCCACACTATTAAAAAGCAAACCGGAAATGCCGGTGGTATGTTTCATGTTTTCACCCACGATGGCAACCACGGCCATATCGTCATCAATCACGATGCTGCTGATCTGTTTCTCGGCAATCTCACGATTGAATTCCTCCTGGATCACCTTGCGGGCAAGGTCAGTCTGGCCGCTGTCGATCACGATGCTGATGCTGTTTTCTGACGATGCCTGAGAAATCAGGATCACATTGATGTCCCGTGATGCAAGACAAGCAAAAAGTCGCATAGAAATACCGGAAACTCCCACCATTCCTATGCCTTGTATGGTCAGCAAAGAAACATTCTTTATGGATGATATGCCCTTAATTTGTCTGACTCCCGGTGTTTCTTTCTCTCCATCAATGAGGGTACCGGGTGCATCCGGGTTGAAGGTATTGCGAACGGTTAAGGGGATGTTTTTCTGATAAACCGGCAAAATGGTGGGCGGATATATTACTTTGGCCCCAAAATGCGACAGCTCCATAGCCTCAGCGTAACTCAGGTGCTGAATGCTGTAGGCCCGGCTGATGACTCTGGGGTCGGCGGTCATAAAACCATCCACATCGGTCCATATTTCCAGCATGTCGGCATTCATGGCAGCCGCGAGCAGAGATGCGGTGTAATCGGATCCGCCCCGGCCGAGGGTTGTGGATTCTCCTTTCCGGCTGCTGCTGACAAATCCCGGGAACAAAGACAATTCGCCCAGCTCGGGTTGAATATTTTCCAGCAGGTCGTAAGTTTTCTCAATATCAACCTGGTTGCGTCCTTGTTCATAGTATGTTTTAATGTATTGACGGCTATCGAACCACCGGGCACCGATAAAATGGGCGATAATGCGGGATGAAAGCCTCTCTCCGATGCCTGATATGCTTTCCAGGCTTTTGGGACTCAACTCTTTGATCAGAAAGACACCTTTGTGAATGGATCGGAGTTCATCAAATATGGGCTCGACAAAATCTTTTACAGCTTCACGGGTTTTTTCATCGGCAAATAAACGATCAATGGCATCTTTATGCAGACCAATGATTTCATCGATGATATCGCCATAGGTGGCATTCCCTTCCGCGGCAAGGTTTGCAGCCCTGATAAGTTTGTCGGTAACGCCTCCCATGGCCGAGACAACAACCACTGCCTGATCATTTGTCTGCTCAATAATCTCTTTGACTTTCCTGATGTTTTCGGCAGAACCTACAGATGTTCCACCAAATTTTAAAATCTTCATAAAAATCGTTTTTACCTGCTGAATGATTTATTGAATAAATTCAAGACCTTCTCGCAGTGCTTTCTTAAAGGACAGATAATCCTGAAAAAGCCTTGTTAAATCTCAGCAAATGTAGAAAAAATCGCCCAAAACATGACAAATGTTCTGAAAACCGATATATGATTGTTTTTCAAAAATTAGATGTTTGCCTGATTCATACCGCCAGCAATCATATATACGAATGGTTAAAAACGAACCCCGGTTATGCAATGCCACCCTTATCAAATTGCACGGGCAGAAAATTTCCATTCTGATAGTGCCAGAGCCTGGTAATACCATTTTCTTTCAAAACAGGAACCATATCTTCAAAACCCGACAAAAGTTTATCGGGTGCATGGGCATCGCTGCTTAAAGTTACCGGAATCTCGTTCTCGGCCATCCATTGAAAATGATCGGCCGAAGGAAAAGTAAGACCTGCCCGTTTACGGTATTTTGTATTGATTTCCACAACGACTCCTTTTTCAGCAGCCTTTTTCATTGTTTTTCGAACCAGGTCCACGTACCACTGCTCTGTTTCGTCAAAAAAGAACCGGTTCCTGTTGTGCATCCGGATTTTATCCATGTGCCCGAGAATATGCGGGGGCTGATCTTCCAGCATTTCCATCTGCAGCTCAAAATAACGTGTCACGGTTTTACGGAGGTCGCCACCAAAAATTTCGCTGATGCCGCGGGCAAAGTCATCCGTAGAATCATCAATGGACCAGTGATCTCCATCAGGGAAAGTGGCCACGAAATGGACCGATCCTACCACATAATCCAGCCCGGCGTTGACGACATTCTCGTGAGCCGGCCCCATCATTCCCGGAAGGTAATCCACTTCCAGGGAACGAAGCAATTCAATGTCTTTTGCATATTTTTCTTTCAAACCACTGATTTCTTTCAAATATTGGGAAAGGTGGTCCTGCTTCATGTTCCAGCTTGTATAAAAAGGGACAGGCGCATGACTGCTGATCCCTAGTTTGGGCATTCCCACAGTGATTGCCTTTTGGATATATGCTTCCGGAGCGCCCTGGCCGTCACAATATTCACAATGTCCGTGATAATTGGGCCATCCTCGTGTTGAAGATTGATTCAATGTCATGGTTTTTTCCTTAATTTATAACGTGAAAAAACAAAGAAAGCAATAAAACCCACAAATTACAAAACAGGAAAATACCATTGGGTTTAGATTTCTATGACTATTTTTGCAGCCGGAAAATATACCAGAACATGACATTAAAAGAAGAGATAGAAAGGCGCCGGACATTCGGGATTGTCAGTCACCCCGATGCAGGAAAAACAACGTTGACAGAGAAATTCCTGCTTTTCGGTGGTGCCATTCACGTGGCCGGAGCTGTGAAATCGAATAAAATAAAGAAGACCGCCACCTCCGACTTCATGGAGATCGAAAAGCAAAGAGGCATTTCGGTGGCCACATCGGTCATGGGGTTTGAATACAACGGCTACAAGGTCAATATTCTCGACACCCCCGGACACCAGGATTTTGCAGAAGATACATACCGGACCCTCACGGCGGTAGATAGCGTCATTATCGTAATCGATGCCGCCAAAGGGGTTGAGGCCCAAACGCGAAAACTCATGGAAGTCTGCCGGATGCGCAACACTCCGGTTATTGTGTTTGTCAACAAAATGGACCGTCCCTCGCGCGATCCGTTCGAAATTCTTGATGAAATTGAAGAAGAACTGAAAATCGAGGTCCGCCCTTTGAGCTGGCCCATCGGAAACGGTCCGGATTTCAAAGGTGTGTACAATCTTTATGAAAACAGCCTCTATTTGTTCAGCCCCAATAAGCAAACCATTGAAGAGGGGAAAAAAATGGATATAAACGACCCGGGGGTGGATGAAGAAATCGGAAAGCGTTCGGCCGAATCGCTTCGTGAAGAACTGGAACTGGTTAACGGCGTTTATCCTGAATTTGATAAGACACCTTATCTCGAAGGAAAGATGGCTCCTGTTTTCTTCGGAAGTGCTCTAAACAATTTTGGCGTTAGAGAGCTTCTTCACTGTTTTCTGGATATTGCACCCCCTCCCCGCCCTTCCAAAACCGAAGAACGACAGGTGCAGCCCCATGAAGATAAATTCAGCGGATTTGTCTTTAAAATCCATGCCAACATGGATCCCAATCACCGGAATCGCCTGGCTTTTGTGAAAGTATGCTCGGGGCATTTTCAGCGCAACACCAATTACAAACATGTAAGACTGGGAAAACAGCTCAAATTCAGCAGTCCCACCGCTTTTATGGCGGAAAAAAAATCGATTGTCGATGAAGCCTGGCCCGGCGACATTATTGGCATTCCCGATTCAGGGAATTTTAAGATCGGAGACAGCCTAAGCGAAGGTGAAAAGCTCAATTTCAAAGGATTGCCAAGTTTTTCCCCGGAGCTTTTCCGGTATATTGAAAATGCCGATCCCATGAAATCCAAACAACTGTCAAAAGGCATCGACCAATTGATGGATGAAGGCGTGGCCCAGCTTTTCATCAACCAGTACAACGGACGAAAGATCATCGGCACGGTAGGTGCTCTGCAGTTTGAAGTGATCCAGTACCGATTGCTGCACGAATACGGCGCTTCATGCCGGTACGAGCCCATTAACCTGTATAAAGCCTGCTGGCTGGAATCGGACGACGATAAGGAGCTCGAAGATTTCAAGAAAAGAAAAAGCCAGTACATGGCTAAGGACAAATGGGACCGTGATGTGTTCCTGGCCGATTCATCCTACATGCTTGATATGGCCAGAGAAAATTTCAAAAACATTACATTTCACTTCAGTTCAGAGTTTTAATCATTCTTTTTTCAAAAATTTCCCTGTAAATTCGGGAAATAATTAACCCGGCATCATTCAGTGAAACATACTGAAAAACAAGGTGTTTTCTGAATGGATTCAGGCTTCACAGGAGTTTGAAAATGTGTGGTTCATAATAACAAACGTATTGTCCACTTAAATCCGGATAAAAAAGTTAACTCATCCGGCTAAATGATTGAAATTAAAAATGGAAACAGAGGGATTCTGGACAGTTTGGGTTTTTATTCCGGCCCTGATTTTTTTTGCGCGTGTAGCCGATGTGACCATAGGCACCATTCGCATTGTATTTATTTCCAAGGGTGTCAAAATCCTGGCTCCCCTCCTGGGTTTTTTCGAGATTATGATCTGGTTGCTGGCCATGAGCAAAGTCTTCCAGAATCTGGACAACTGGGTCTATTTTATTGTTTATTCAGCCGGCTTTGCTGTAGGAAACTACGTGGGTTTGCTGATTGAAGAAAAGCTGGCGCTGGGCTATGCCAATCTGCGAATCATTACCCAAAAACCGGGTCAGGATCTGGCTCAAAGACTTTCTGAAGAAGGCTTCGGTGTGACCTGGATCGATGCTTATGGCGCCCGGGGTGAAGTGAATGTCATTTACTGCGTGATCAAAAGAACAGACTTTAAAAAAGCCAGCGCACTTGTGAAAAGATATAATCCGAGGGCCTTTTATACCATAGAAGACATAC
Source organism: Bacteroidota bacterium (assembly GCA_051744695.1). Lineage (GTDB taxonomy): Bacteria > Bacteroidota > Bacteroidia > Bacteroidales > Marinilabiliaceae > Marinilabilia. The sequence continues at coordinate 29,154 of JBNJDH010000003.1, forward strand.
GATATTCCAATCAGGGGGTATTTCCCTTGCGTACAATTAGCCATGGACAAGGATATTTCCCCTGGCGCAAAGGGAAATAAATTTGCTCAGCCAACGATTATTTTTTCAATAATTCAATATTTTGACCGAACTTCCGGGTTTGTTACGCAGCCAGGAACGAACGATCTGCCGGGCATCCCGATGATCCTGACCACCCACCAGGTGGTCTTCCAGCTCTTCGGGCGAGGTTATGGTGTCTTCCATGTTGAGCCAGCCATAACCGCGAATGCGGTTTCGTTCCACCCAGACAAAAGATTTTTCACCAGCCTCCCGGCCCTGGTCAAATACAACAAAATTGGACGATGAAAACCCAATCTCCCCGATCATCTGGTTGACACGCTGGTTGTAAGCTTCTGGCGATTCTTTCTCTGTACAAGCCCCCCGGCATTGATTGACAGAATAATTGAAGCATGGTCCTCTTTTGTCTTCCAGGCCGGATAGCTGCCGACACAACTCATATTCCCTTACCCAGCCATCAAGAGTGGTTGCAGCTTTTTCCCGGGAAGCAAACGAATCCAGGGGTTCCCTTTCCTTTCCATTAATCCGGTCTATAAAAAAACGTTGGTATCCACGCCGGTCGGTAAAACCAAAAATACCCCAGTTAAAACGCGTTCTGCGACCGGCCCGGTTAAACAGAGGGCGGTTTTCTTTGATTTCGTCCGATTCTTTAAGTAAAGCTACCAATTCACTGCCAATGAGTTCAAAGTCAATGTCGACTACCTGTTCCTTCAACCTTAAGGCCCTTTTGCCTTTATCTGCCAAATGCGAAAGCACTCTTTTTCTGATATTTCGGCTTTTCCCAATGTACACCGGATGTTTTTCAGCATCATAGAAATAATAAACCCCGGTTTCTTCGGGAAGCTCACGGACTTTGCCCATATCGAGACGGGGGTGGATGCCCTTCAGATCCATATCCATTTCGGGGTAGATCCAGTCCCCCTGCTGGTTAATCAGATGCTGCAACAACCGTGCTGTAGCATGGGCATCACCACCCGCCCTGTGCCGGCCTTCTACGTCAATGCCCAGATCTTTACATAACCGACCCAGGCTGTAAGATGCATGGCCGGGCAGCAGTTTTCGGGACATTCTTACCGTACACATTACGTCACGGACATAATTGTATCCCAAAGATTCAAATTCTTTTCGGAGAAAGTTGTAATCAAAAGTGACATTATGGGCCACGAATATGCTTTCTTCGGTGATTTTCACAACTTCCCGGGCAATTTCATAAAACCGGGGCGCCCCGGCAACCATCTCGTCCGAAATGCCTGTCAACCGGCTAATGTAGGGAGGTATCCGGCATTCCGGATTCACCAGGGAAACAAACTGGTCCACGATCCGGTCGCCTTCCATCCGGTAAATGGCAATTTCCGTGATTTTGCCCATACCTGCTTTACCCCCGGTGGTCTCTATATCTACAACTGAATATTTCGGGACTTCACTCATTAAATTGACGGTTCGATTTCGTCTTCAAAATTACCAAAATCTGAGAGAAAAAATATGAACAGCCGATGGATTGCCCTTGCCCTCCTGAAGGCTAATTTTCAGAAAAATCGGGAATGCTCCGGCAAAAGAACATGTTAAAATAACGCCGAATACTTGCAAACATGTCTCCATTGAACTACTTTTGTAATGGATGAAACGAGATCAGATGAAAAGCATTAATCCCGTTTTGTTTCATAGATTGAATGAAAAACATGCTCTTTGATAAAGAAATGCCGCACCAGCATTATTGATTGTTAAACTCAACACTATACAAATGCCGAGTAAAACTATCCGTCAAAAGGGCAGGCCTCAACCTTCGGGTTGTCTTCGGACACGGTGGATCCCCGCTTGACGGATGTACTCAAATCCTGTCGTCAGGAGTTTAAATAATCCACTGGTGCGGCCCTCATTAAGACGGTCCGGTAATATTGCCGGACCTTTTTTTTGAACATCCCGAAACCACCATTTGTTAATGGTTTCACCTTGCCTTATTGCCTTACCAAAATTTCATGGAACGCTGAATTATGAAAGCATCTCCTGTGTCTTTGAGCGTCATTTCTACATGTTGACCGTTTTTTGAAAGTTTGCCCTGCCATTTTAGTTGATGGAGATTTAAATTTTACAGGCAAAAGTTGGTCGGCCAGAAGAATTTATTAATCATCTTTAAACCTATAGTGGTTTCATAAAAACATTTAACTTGCCGGCAGGAAAAACTCTAAAAACTTTAGAATTCACTTTCAAAAAACATGGAACAAATTTTGATAAAAACAATAAAACCAACCATGCCATAGCAGATTTGCAGAGAGAATCATATCACGTGCTTGAAAAACAAACAAAATGGACGATACACAACTTTTAAATGAAAGTTTTCAAAAAATAAAGGAGTATTTACAGCATCAGGACAATGATCATCACACTGTAAAATACAGAGAACCACACGAACTTGATAAAAGTATTGATTTTAAGATCGGTTCCGGTGGGGTTTCTGAAGAGGAATTTCTTCGTCTGGTCGACCACTACCTCGAATATTCGGTCCGCACCGCCGACAAGCAATTCATTAATCAGTTGTATTCCGGCTTCAATCTCCCCGCTTTTATAGGTGAGATGCTTACGATTGCCACCAACACGTCCATGTCGACTTATGAAGTGGCACCTGTGGCCACTTTGATAGAAAAGGAGATGATCAATCTGATGAACGGCTATGCCGGCTACCCTGATGGCGAGGGCATTTTCGTCAGCGGAGGAAGCAATGGCAACCTGATAGCCATGTTCTCGGCCCGCAATCAGGTTTTACCCGGCAGTAGGTTTGCTGGATATGATCGCAGTCAGAAATTAAAGGCTTTTGTTAATGATCAGGCACACTATTCGTTTGACACTGCCGC
>JBNJDH010000004.1:0-30108 GCA_051744695.1 Bacteroidota bacterium
ATGCAAAAGACAGGCCCGTCTCTTCCTGAATGGGGAGGGCGTCCATGTCGGCCCGCAGGGCGATGACTTTTCCTTTCTCTTTTCCCTCTATGGTGGCAATGATGCCCGTTCCTGCAATGCCTTTTTTGTAGGAGATGCCCATTTCGTCAAGCCGGGATGCTACAAAGGCGGAAGTTTCGTGTTCTTCGAAGGATAGCTCGGGGTGCCGGTGAATTTGACGACGGTCAGAAGTGATCTTTTCAAGATTGTCTTTGACCGCTTGTCGTATGGATTCTTTTATGTTTTTCATAGCAAATCAGATCATTGAAATGCAAAAATGCTAAAAATCCGGCGAAAAGTCTTTCTCATCTGCAATAAGTTATACAGGAGATGCCAGGGAATAGAAAAAAGCAATGCCTCTGCGAAATACCCGGGGGGCTTTGCAAAGGCATTGTAAAAATGAACTCAACTCTATGGCTATGAAAAATGAGTTCTACAGTTCAAAATCTTCAGGTGTCAGCTCTTTTCGGCTGCCGTCAGGATATTCGGCTTCAAGGTTGAGGGTGTAACCGCCGCCGCCTTCAGAAAAGAGGATCTTTACCTCATAGTATCCTTCCCTGAGCGCAACCGGCTCTGTTACGGTCTGAGCCGTGTGAAGCCCGTCATTGTCGATCAGGGTTTCCCCGTTCAGCAACATCTTGCTGCCGTCATCGGAGGTGAGATGAAAATGATAAAGGCCTTCTTCCTTTGCTTTGAAATAACCGGAGAATACAAAACCAAACTGCCCGCTTTCAGTAATATCGGGAACCATTTCTGTTTGATCGACCACGCCTTCCTTCACCACATCAGATTCAGGAATGTCATCCACCGTTCTGAAAAGTCCTTCGTGGTAGGTGTACTTCAGGCCTTTTTCGCCTTTTTCAGGCCCATCAGCTGGTTCAGTATAAGAAATCTTCTCGGCGGGAATCATCAGAGGAGAACTGGTTTCGCCGTTGGATTTGTTTAAGGTTATTGCTTTGATCTCCGTGGTTTCATCAACTGTAATGGGACTGGTATACAGCTGGCTATTTTTGTTTGGCTCCGAGCCATCCGTGGTGTAGCGAATTTCACTCTCGGGAAGCGGGGTTTCCAGTTCAATGGTTGCCGACTCCAGAAATCCGGCTTTTTCGGTCTCTGAGGTCGGCTTGGGAACTGCATAAAAATAATTGACGTCCAGCTGGTCCAGCCGTTTGTAGTGTTGCTCTAACCGGGCCAGGAAGTTCTTGTAATCCCGCTTGTCTTTCGGCGTCCATGTGACTTCAGAAAGTGCGCTGGCTCTGGGATAGGCCATATATTCCACATGGTCGCTGGTTTTCATATACTCGGTCCATACATTGCCCTGGGCCCCCAGAATGTGTTTGCTTTCTTCCTCATTCAGTGCTTCAGGAACCGGATCATAGGAATAAACCTTTTTGAGAGGCAGGTAGCCGCCAATGGCCAGAGGTTCTTCTTCCGGATCATTTTGATAATGGTCAAAATACATGTGTGAGTTGGGCGTCATCACCACATCGTGGCCCATTTTGGCGGCTTCAATGCCTCCCTCAGTTCCGCGCCATGACATCACCGTGGCATCCGGTGGAAGTCCCCCTTCCAGAATCTCGTCCCAGCCAATGATTTTGCGGTCATGTTCTTTGAGAAATTCCTCCATCCGGGTGATGAAATAGCTTTGCAGCTCATGTTCGTCTTCCAGACCTTCTTCCTGAATGCGGGCCTGACATTCGGGGCATTCTTCCCACCGGGCTTTTGGAGCTTCATCGCCTCCGATGTGGATGTATTCGGATGGAAAAATATCCATCACTTCCATGAGCACATTTTCCAGGAATTCGAAGGTTTTTTCATTGCCGGCGCAATAAATGTCTTCAAAAACGCCCCAGCGAGTGGCTACTTCATAGGGGCCGCCGGTGCACCCAAGCTCGGGATAAGCTGCAAGTGCCGCCCGGGCGTGACCCGGCATTTCAATTTCGGGGATGACCGTGATGTGACGCTCTGCAGCGTATTCCACAACTTCACGGGCTTCTTCCTGAGTGTAGTAGCCTCCGTAAGGTTCACCATCATATTCGAAGGGCTTTTCGCCTCCATGCCCGATAAGTGTCTCTTTGCGCTGGCTGGCAATCTCCTGAAGTTTGGGATATTGTTTGATTTCCAGACGCCATCCCTGATCTTCTGTCAGGTGCCAGTGAAATTTGTTCATTTTGTGAAGCGCCAGCAGGTCAATGTATTTTTTGATGAAACTGACGGGAAAGAAATGACGTCCCACGTCCAGATGAAGCCCGCGGTATTCAAATTCAGGTTCATCTTTGATGCGGACAGCCGGAACTTCCCATGGGATATCTGTCTGCTGCTCCTGGCTTTCAATTTCAGGTGGTAAAAGTTGCCGTAATGTTTGAATGCCGTAAAACAAACCTGTGGATTCCGACGCAATGATCTCCACCCGCTGGTCAGAGACATTCATTTTGTACTGACCTTTTTTGCCCTGCATGCTTTCGTCGATCATCAGGGCAATGACATTCTGCCCGGGGTCTTCGTTCGTTGTAATTTGAGGCGTGAATCCTGTGGAGGGAGCCACCAGCTCAGCAAAGAATGAAGCGACGCTTCTTGTCTCTTCGTTTTCCATGGAAAGATGAATGCGTGTGTCTTCATCTAAAGTGAAATGGCCGCTTAATTGTTCCATTTCAGCCGGTCGGGGGATAACCGGCAAAGTGTCGGAATTTCCCGTTTTTTGGTTTTTGCATCCTCCGGCAAAGACCAGAAGCATCAGCGTGATCATGAGTGTGAATGATTTTTTCATAGTTTGTTTTTAAAAATTGATTCGTTGAACTTTTCAGGACAGGTGATGATTACCAAATTCTTGCCCGGACTTGGGATTTTCCCCACTGAAAATTTAGTTGGGGATGAGGAATTGGTTCATATGTTCCCGGAATTTCCGTCTGTCAGAGATCATTAATCAATGATTTCAGATTTTCAATTGCTTGATAAGTTTATCCCCGCTTCAAAAATACAGGTAAAGATCGACCTTGGCAAATTTTTTAACAAAAGCCGTCATGCCTTAAGTTAAAATTTCATACAACCATCAGCAGGGTAAATGGGTTTCTTATTTTTAATTGCATGGTGAGAAGAAAGTTCTTTCCCGGTTTTGGCAAGTATCGGCAAAACGTTTTGGGCTAATGCGGTAAAAATCTCCCATTTCAATGAACATTGGCATGTTTTTGGAATAAAACAGGGAAAAAATATTATTAGCTTTGCAACACAATTCACTAAAAGGTCAAGTTTTAAAATAATTGATTATGAAAAGATTGTTTTTGTTGACAATCACGTTTGTTATGGTTTTTGCCGTATATGGGCAAAACTCAAAACCGGTCATTGAATTTGAAAATGAAACACATGATTTTGAGGAGATTCGTGAAGATGACGGAAAGGTTTCCCATTCATTCCGGTTTAAAAATGATGGGGGGCAGCCCCTGGTTGTGCATAACGTGAAAGCTTCTTGTGGGTGTACAAGTCCGGATTGGACACGGAAACCGGTCAAACCGGGTGAAGAGGGTTATGTGAAAGTCACTTTTGACCCGAAACGGCGCCCGGGTAATTTCAATAAATCCATTATTGTTCGGTCCAATGCAGAAGAATCAACCGTGGTTTTGCGTATCACCGGGAAGGTGCAACCCCGTGAAAAAACATTGGCCGACAAATACCCCCGGAAAATGGGAGATATCCGGTTGAAATCTTCTCATCTTTCTTTTACGAAAATAGCTCCGGATGAAAAGAAGACAGAGGAGCTGGAATTTGTCAATGTTTCAGATTCTCCGGTTTCGGTTGAGGGCGAAAACGTTCCCGGACATATTGATTTAAAAATTGAACCTGCCGAAATTGCACCCGAACAGAAAGGAAAAATAGTGGCCACCTTTGATGCCGGGAAAAAAGACGACTGGGGATTTGTTGTCGATCGCTTGTATTTGAAGATGAATGGTGAATCGGATCGAAAAAATCGATTGAATGTAAGTGCCACCATTGAAGAAGATTTTTCTGAGTGGAGTGAAGAAGAGATGGCCAATGCACCATCTATTGAAGTGGACAACCGGGTCTTTGATTTTGGTGAGATCCAGCAGGGTGAAAAGGTTTCCCACACCTTTGAATTGACCAATACAGGAGAATCTGATCTGATTTTAAGAAAGATCAGAGCATCTTGTGGTTGTACCGCTATTGAACCGGAGAAAAAAGTCATTGCGCCCGGCGAATCAGCCAACGTGGTGGCCAGGTTCAACTCACGCGGAATGAGTGGACGGCAGAATAAATCGGTGACCATTTATTCAAATGATCCTCACAGGAGTACACTTTTGTTGAGATTAAGCGGATCAGTTGTGAAATAAATATTTACTTTGTCAGGGAAAAGAAATGAGTAAGAATCGCAGGGATGATCATGAACATATAGAGAATGACCCTTCCTTTAAGGGATTGAATGTCAACCAGGGAGTGGATCACCTTCCGTCTGTCAATCCGGATGCGGCCAAACGTTTTCTGGGACGACGCCGGTCCAAGCTGAGCATAGATCAATATGTGGAAGGGATTCTGGCCGGAGATGTGACAATTCTGAGTCGTGCAGTGACCCTGGTGGAGAGCAATAAGCCCGGGCACCAGGAAACGGCACAGAAGATCATTGAGCGATGTGTGCCTTCTTCCGGCAAATCAATCCGGCTTGGCATAACCGGGGTTCCCGGCGCGGGGAAAAGCACCTTTATTGAAGCCCTGGGCATGCACATACTCAAAAAGGGCGGAAAGCTTGCTGTGCTTGCCATTGATCCCAGTAGCGAACGTTCAGGGGGAAGCATTCTTGGTGATAAAACCAGGATGGAGAATTTGTCAGCCGAAAAAAATGCTTACATTCGTCCTTCACCTTCGGCTGGTTCTTTGGGTGGGGTTGCCCGAAAAACACGCGAAACCATCATTCTTTGCGAAGCTGCAGGGTTTGACAATATTTTTATTGAAACGGTGGGAGTCGGGCAGTCGGAGACCGCTGTTCATTCCATGGTTGATTTTTTCCTTCTCCTCATGCTGGCTGGTGCCGGCGATGAATTGCAGGGCATCAAAAGGGGGATAATGGAAATGGCTGATGCCATTGCGATTAATAAAGCTGACGGAACCAACCGGGAAAAAGCGCAAATGGCGCAGTCTGAATACAGGAATGCCCTGCATCTTTTCCCGCCCGCCCGTTCAGGCTGGGAACCACAGGTTAAAACCTGTTCTGCTTTATTTTATGACGGCATCCCTGAAATTTGGGATATGGTGTTGGAATATGTGGAGACAACGCGGGAGAATGGTTTTTTTGACACCAGACGTCGGGAACAGGCCAAATACTGGATGTTTGAGACCATTAATGAGCAGTTGAAAAACCATTTTTATCAGGATCCGGCAATCAAAGCTGATATCCTGAAATATGAACAGAAAGTTCTGAATGCAGAGACAAGTTCTTTTATTGCAGCAAGAGAGTTGCTAGATAAATATTTTGGTAAACTATAATGATTATTTTATGCGAAAAATTGGGTTTTTATTAGTTATTGGGCTTTTGTTGGCAGCCTGTGGAAATCAAACCAACACATACCAGATTTCTGGTACAATCGATGGAGTTAATGAGGGCAGTGCTGTTTTGAAGAAAATTGAATCTTCAGGACCGGTAAATGTCGATAGTACTCAGATTGAGGATAATTCATTTGCATTCTCCGGGGAAATTGAATATCCAGAACTGTATCTGGTTTATGTAAACGACAACCAAATGCCTGTTGCATTTTTCCTGGAATCAGGCGATATTCAGATCGATGCTGATATCGAAAACATGCAGGAGGCCGATGTAGAAGGCTCTGAACTGAATGAAAAGTTCCAGGAGTTTAATGACGAAGTCCCATCCAATGACAGGGCTCAGGAACTCCAGGATGAGTTTATGGAAGCCCGTCAGGGAGACGACCAGGAAACCATGCAGGAACTGGCTCAGGAGTATCAGGGCATTATGGAAGAGCAACAAAAGTATTACGAGGAATTTGTTGAAAATAACACCGATAATGCTGTTGGCGCATTTCTGGCAATGAATATGGCCCAGTCGCTTGAAGTTGAGAAGCTGGAAGAGTTGCTCTCCTCATTCGAAGATAATCTCGAAGGCCATCCCTATGTGGATGAAATGAAAAATTTGCTTGAGTCTAAAAAGGAACAACCGCAACAACCTATGCAACAGCCGCAACAACAAGGTGGCCAGCAGCAAGGTGGTCAGCAACAAGGTGGCCAGCAACAAGGTGGCCAGCAGCAAGGCGGCGGTGCGCAACAGCCTCAGCAATAAAAAAATCTTTTTTTAATTTTAGCTTCTTTGTATTATGAGAAAAGTTGCTTTTTTATTTGCAATCGCATTATTGCTGGGATCGTGTGGTCAGAAATCAGATGGGTACACGGTAACCGGTGAAATCGAGGGAGTTGATGAAGGAACTGCAGTCCTGCAGAAACTGGAATCTTCTTCCGGACCTGTTGCAGTTGATACCACCGAAATCGTTGATGGAAAGTTCACGTTCTCGGGAGAGGTTGATCAACCCATGTTTCACCTGGTTTCTGTGAATGACAATGAGGCACCCGTGACTTTTTTCCTGGAAAATGCCAATATCGAGATCTCCGGGAACATAGATTCTCTGCAAGCTTCAGAAGTCAGGGGATCCGAGTTGAGCGAGAAGTTTCAGGAGTTTAATGATCAGGTTCCCTCCAATGAAAGGGCCCAGGCTCTTCAGCAGGAGTTCATGCAAGCTCGTCAGAGTGGCGATCAGGACTTAATGAAAGAGCTGGCCGAGGAATATCAGACCATCATGGAAGAACAGCAGCAGTATTTCAAAAACTATGTCAATGAAAATACTGACAATGCGGTTGGAGCTTTTCTGGGCATGAATATGGCCAGGTCGATGAGCGGTGATGAACTGGAAGAGCTGGTGAGTTCATTTGAAGAAAACATCCCTGAGCATCCCTATGTGAAGGAGATGAAAAATATGGAGGAGCCGGCCCAAAAACAGGCAGAAGCCGAAAAAGCCATACAGGTTGGCGAAGAAGCGCCAAATTTCACTTTGACTGATACCGATGGGAATGAACACAGCCTTAATGATTTTCAGGGTAAATATGTTTTCCTGGATTTCTGGGCTTCATGGTGCAGTCCTTGTCGGGAAGAAAGTCCAAACATGGTGAAAGCTTATAAACAGTATGGCGGAGAAGATTTTGAAATTGTAGGTGTTTCACTGGATAAAACCCGGGACCCATGGTTGAAAGCCATTGAAGAGGACAATATTACCTGGACTCAACTCCATGATCCCGAAGGTGAAGTGGCCAACACTTATGGTGTTCAGTCAATTCCTTTTACCCTTCTTCTTGACAAAGATGGGGTGATTATTGAAAAAAATCTGAGGGGTGAAGCGCTTCAGAATAAATTGGAAGAAATTTTATAGGTTCGAGTCAAAACCTCAATTAAGACCGGTTTCCCATTGTGGAGACCGGTTTTTTTGTTCCTTATATCTGCTTTTCAACAAACAGGCGGCTTGATTGTTTTTCTCAAACAGGTTGCTATCCGAATGATAAGGACTGGGGTTCAGGATAAAGGAGTTGTGTCGTGAGAAGCAAACCTGGAAGTGTGGATTGTTGAATTGTAATTGCTAACTTTGTTTCTTTACAAAATATATACATATAATAATTAAATCTTCATTCATTATGACTTACGATCTTGTTGTTATAGGAAGCGGACCTGGCGGTTATGTGGCTGCGATCAGGGCTTCCCAGTTAGGAATGAAAACAGCTGTGGTGGAAAAAGCCGAAACCGGTGGTGTTTGTTTGAACTGGGGATGCATTCCCACCAAATCTCTCCTGAAAAGTGCCCAGGTTTTTGATTATTTGACGCATGCCAGTGACTATGGAATTAATATCGAAGGTAAAGCCAGTGCCGACTTTCCCGCTATGATCAATCGTAGCCGTGAAGTTGCAGGAGGCATGAGCAAAGGTATTGAATACCTGTTCAAGAAGAATAAAATTGATGTAATTCAGGGAACCGGTCGCCTTACAAAGGAGAAAAAGGTGGAAGTGACCCGCGACAATGGAGAGAAAGAGACAGTGGAAGCCTCCCATGTCATTCTTGCTACCGGGGCCCGTAGCCGGCAACTCGACAATCTTCCGCAGGACGGAGAAAAGGTCATTGGTTATCGTAAAGCGCTCACCCTTGAAAAACAACCAAAGTCTATGGTTGTGGTGGGGTCAGGCGCCATTGGAAGTGAATTTGCCTATTTCTACAGCACTATTGGGACCAAAGTGACCCTGGTAGAATATATGGATCAGGTGGTGCCGCTTGAAGATGAAGAAGTCTCCAAACAACTGGGGCGTTCCTTCAAAAAAGCCGGCATTAAAGTCATGACAGGATCGGAAGTTACGAAGATCGATACATCCGGAAAGGGTGTTAAAGTGACAGTTAAAAACAAAAAAGGGGAACAGGAAATTGAAGCCGATGTGGTGCTTTCTGCTGTTGGAATCACCCCGAATACTGAGGATGTCGGACTAAAAGAAGCAGGTGTGGAGGTCGAGAAAGGTCATGTAAAAGTAGATGAATTTTACCGGACCTCCGTAGAAGGTGTTTATGCCATTGGTGATATCGTCTCCGGCCCTGCCCTTGCCCATGTAGCCTCGGCTGAGGGAATTGCCTGTGTGGAAAAAATTGCAGGAAAAGAGGTGGAGCCTATCGATTACGGAAACATCCCGGCTTGTACCTATACGATACCGGAAGTGGCATCGGTGGGTATGACCGAAAAAACGGCCAAAGATGCCGGCTATGAACTGAAGGTGGGGAAATTCCCTTTTACAGCATCAGGAAAGGCCAGTGCTGCCGGGCATAAAGATGGTTTTGTCAAACTTGTTTTTGATGCGAAATATGGCGAACTTCTGGGGGCACACCTGGTAGGGGCCAATGTCACGGAAATGATCGCCGAGCTTGTGTCGGTGCGTAAACTTGAGACCACCGGACACGAAATTATTAAATCCATCCATCCACACCCCACAATGTCTGAAGCTATTATGGAAGCAGCGGCAGCGGCTTACGACGAAGTGATCCACATTTGATATACGGAAGGAAACAACGGGAAGCATTTGTTATGCTCTTCTTGTGACGCCTTCCTTGATTTAGGATAAGTGCTGTGATGCCATCTGTAAAAACCGGGATCCCCGGGGATTGCAGGTGGCTTTTTTATACCTGCGTTCCGGAAATCTATTATTTACCGGAGGAGTGGCAATAATTTATAGGCCAGCCCTTGATTGTATTCCAGTGTGAGGGTCCTGTAATTGACCAGGTCAACGATGGTGCCAATTAAACACAGGCCTCCTGTCAATAAATAAAGAATGCCCATGCCGATCTGGTTGAGCAGAAAACGGTGAATTCCGGAAACGCCCAGAAAACCGATCAGGGCAGTGATCAGCGTGATCTGTGGGTCGCGGCGCCGCGTCCGGTAAATAGCCAGGAAATCTTTGACTTGTTGTTCACTTTTCTCTTTCAGGAGATCGTTTAGGAAGTAAGCCTCTTCCATATCAACCTCGGGCATTAATCTGTAAATTCTTTCCATTTGGGTGTGTTTTGAGTGGTTGTTATGTCGTTCTTTAAAAGTCTGAAGCTACGTAACAGTAAGATGACAACAGCTGGTATGCCCAACGGGTGGCTTTTGAAGGAAGCTGCCAATTCACCCCTGAAAAGCCACGATATGGCATGCCCCAGCCCGCATCCCGGGCAAAAATCAATGCCTGCATTCTTCAACGGACACAGGGAGAAATGTCCCGGCAATTGGGGATTGGTCACCGCCAGTGCCGTGATGGCTGCTATCCAGAAAAAGGCTTCAATATGCTTTTTGCGAAAATGATAATGCATGTTTGCTAGATATTAGCGCTGAATTCATCCATGAATTTTCGTCATGAGATGCTCAAATTTCAAGAAATACAGTCACCCGCAGGAAGATTTGAAGCAGGAAATAGTGAGCTATTTTCAAATCAAATTGACGGGGACGTTTATATTTCGCCGATCGTTAAGCATCGTAATAGATTATTTAGTGTCCGTCTATAAATTGCAATAGTCCGTTAAACTTTTGTAATGCCTTGTATTTCAATTGTTTAAAATCTCGGCGTTTCTCAGGTTAAATCACAGTATATTAGTGTTGTACGAATTTTCTTACATCTTACATCTAATAATCTAACGATCTATTGTAAATTGGACAAAGCTTGTTAGTAATCATGTGTCTGGTCAGCAAGTGGTGTTTTATGGGCAGACACTATTTATGAATGAATCAAGTTAGATGCATATCATCAAAGCCTTGAAGTTACAAATTAATAATTAAAACTACTTCCTCCCAGAAATTCCCTGAGGATTGAAGTGGGGGGGATGTCCCTGGGCTGGATGGGTTTGAAATAACTAAAAAACTTCAGTAATCGGTTGGCCTCAGAATATTCGGACCTGTTGGGTTGCACTTCCAGCAAAACCGGTTCGGCAAAGGGCTTCAAAACGGCAAGTTCATACAGCAGAGCAGAGTTGAACATCACGTCGGCTTCCTCCTGAAAGGGGAAGATGTGTTTCTCTTCGCCCCGCCGCACACTGTCCCAGCGAGAAATGGTTTCAAGGGCTGAATAATGCCGGTAGCGATAATCCCGTATGATTCTCCTGATCAGCCGATTGTCTGTGGTCGGGATCCGGGTTTGATCGTCGATGTTGATGTTCGTAAGGGCCGAGACATAAATCTTGAATTTGGCTTTGGCTTCCACCAGGGGCGTTAATTGGGGGTTAAGACCATGAATGCCTTCAACGATCAGAATGTTGTCTTTTCCCATTTTAAGCTTTTCTCCGTTATAGTAACGTTGCCCGGTTTCGAAAGAAAAATGGGGAAGCTCCACTTCTTTACCTTTCATAAGGGAGATCAGGTGCTGATTGAAAAGCTCCACATCGAGGGCCCCCAGAGCTTCGAAGTCATATTCTCCGTTTTCGTCAAGGGGTGTTTTATCCCTGTCCACAAAATAGTTATCCAGCGACAGATTCAGGGGTTTAATGCCATTGACCAGCAATTGAATGGCCAGTCGTTTGCTGAAGGTGGTTTTGCCACTGGAAGAGGGGCCGCTGATAAGGACGATTCTGATTTCATCTCTTCGTTCGGTGATCTGGTCAGCAATTTGGGCCATCTTTTTTTCGTGCAGGGCCTCGCTCACTTTGATGAGGCGTTCCGCTTCGCCATTATGGGCAGCATTGTTCAGGTCGCTGATGTTGGTCACGTTCAGAATGCGGTTCCAGTTGCTGAACTCCCGGAATATCTCGAACATTTTTTTTTGTTCGACCAATTCTTCAACCTGCTCGGGATTTTGCTGACTGGGCACCTGCAAAAGCATTCCGTGGTAATATTTGTTGAGATCAAAAACTTCCAAATAGCCTGTGGATGGTACCATGAAGCCATAAAATTTCCCGATGTGCTCTTTCATGGTATAGTATGAAGAGTAATACTGCCCCCGGTGGCGCAGCAGATCTACCTTGTCGTAAAGCCCGTGTTGCTGAAAAAACTCAATAACATCTTCGGTCTCTTCTTTGTGCTGAACGATGGGAATATCCTGCCTGACCAGATTGTTCATCTGTTCGCCCAGATTGAAAACATCGTCAATGGTCAGCTCTTTGTTTAGGTTGTGAAGCTCACAGTAAAATCCCCGGCTAACCGAATGGTCTATGCGAAGACGGGCGTGAGGGAACAGTTCTTTTGCTGCAGCATACAACAAAAAGGAGAGGCCCCGTACATACATGCGCATGCCGTCCTTGTGGGTGATGTCGATGAATTCAATGGTTTTGGGGTTGTAAACCTCAAACGACAATTCCCTTACCTGATTGTTGACCATGGCCCCAAGTATGGGGTGATTGAGTTTGATGTCAAGAGTCTCTGCGATTTGTTGGAGGTTTGTTCCCCGCTCTACCAGGATGGATTTTTTATTGTTGATGCATTTTATGCGGACGGTTCTTTCCATATTTCAATTTTGTTTTGCTCCCTTCTCTTTGTTAAGGGGTGCAGGCGAAATGCCTTGTTTATGCTGTCTTGTTAAGCCTCTGTTTCAGGCTTGTTTTTTTGGAAAGGGTGTACGCCCTTCCCAAGATGTCTATTTATATACCGATGTCCTGGTTCAGAAGGGGGGTGGCCATTCTTCACGCAATAATCTCCGGGTTTTATGATTTCTTCGAAAATAATGAAAACAACGGACTTTACAAGTCTTCTTCTTTTTTAAGAAACTGACCCGTAAAACTTTGGGGATAGGCTGCCACTTCTTCGGGTGTTCCGCTGCAGATCAACTCACCGCCGCCGGCGCCTCCTTCCGGACCGATGTCGATGATGTGGTCGGCGGTTTTGATCACATCGAGGTTGTGTTCTATGATGATGACGGTATTGCCCCGGGCGACCAGCTTGTTCAGAACATCCAGCAATACACGGATGTCTTCAAAATGAAGTCCGGTGGTGGGTTCATCGAGAATATATACGGTTTTTCCCGTGTCTTTTTTTGATAATTCAGCGGCCAGTTTGACTCGTTGAGATTCTCCTCCCGAGAGGGTGGTGGAGGGCTGCCCCAGTTTGATGTATCCCAGTCCGACCTCTTGTAGTACGCGTAAGCGCTGCATCAGAGACGGAATGTTTTCAAAAAATTCCACGGCCTGGTTGATGGTCATGTCCAGGACGTCGCTGATGGATTTTCCTTTGTAGCGGACTTCCAGTGTTTCCCGGTTGTATCGTTTCCCGTGGCATTCCGGGCATTCCACCATGACATCGGGCAAAAAGTTCATTTCAATGACCTGAACGCCGGCTCCTTTGCATGTTTCGCATCTTCCCCCTTTCACATTGAATGAAAACCGCCCCGGTTTGTAAGCCCTGATTTTGGCTTCGGGAAGTTCGGCAAACAATTTTCGGATGTCATCAAACAGTTTTGAGTATGTGGCCGGGTTTGACCGTGGTGTCCGGCCCAGGGGCGACTGGTCCACATCCACCACTTTATCGACAAATTCCAGTCCTTCTATTTTTTTGTAGGCCAGAGGTTCTTTGACCGATTTGTAAATATGCTGGTTGAGAATCGGGTAGAGGGTTTCATTGACGAGTGTTGATTTTCCGCTTCCGGATACGCCTGTGACACAAATCAGTGTTCCCAGGGGGAATGACACATTCATGTTTTTGAGGTTGTTTCCGGTTGCTCCCTTAATACGCAGCTGATTTCCTGAAGCTGATCGCCTTTTTCCCGGGACCGGAACTTCCTTTTCTTTACGCAGGTATTCGGCTGTAAGTGTTTTTGCCTCCCTGATGGTTTCAGGTGGCCCCTGAGCGACAATTTCTCCCCCGTGCCGCCCTGCAAAGGGGCCCATATCGATGACCTGGTCTGCTGAAAGCATCATATCCCGGTCGTGTTCAACAACAAGAACGGAGTTTCCCGTGTCTCGCAGTTGTTTCAGGGAATCGATCAGGCGGTGATTGTCACGTTGGTGCAGTCCGATGCTGGGTTCGTCCAGAATGTAAAGGACATTCACCAGTTGTGACCCGATCTGGGTGGCCAGGCGGATTCGCTGACTTTCTCCGCCCGAGAGAGACATGGCGGGGCGGTCGAGGGAGAGGTATTCCAATCCCACATCGAGCATGAAACTAAGACGGGTCCTGATCTCCTTGAGGATCTCTGTGGCTATGGTTCGTTGTTTTTCGGACAACCGGTCTTCAAGGTCGGCGGACCATTCAAAGAGTTCATTGATGTCCATTTTGCTGAGCTCGGCAATGTTTTTTCCGTCAATCAGGAAGTGCAGGGCTTCTTTGTTGAGCCTTTGTCCCTCACAAACAGGACATGTCGATTGTCTGATAAACTGCCCGGCCCATCGGCGGGCTTTTTTGGATGTATCGTTCTCCTGTTGATTATAGATGTAGTGGATGACACCGTCAAAACTCAATGAGTAGTTGGAGGAGGCCCCCAAGGGGGTGTTTTTGATCCTGATGGGCTCGGAAGTCCCGTGCAGGATGGCATCCAATCCTTCTTCGGGGATGTTTTTGATGGCTGTTTTAAGTGTAAAACCATGTTTTTCTGCTAAAGCCTCCAGTTGCCAGAATATGAGACTGTTCTTGTAACGCCCGAGGGGGGTGATGCCGCCACGATGGATGGAAACATTGCGGTCCGGAATGATCTTGTCTATATCGATTTCATCAACAAACCCCAGTCCTTTGCAACGTTGACAGGCACCCTGGGGCGAGTTGAATGAAAAATTATGCGGAGCGGGTTCGTTGTAAGAAAGTCCTGTGGTGGGACACATCAATTGCCGGCTGAAATATTTTGGTGTTTCGGTGTCTTTTTCGAGTACCATCATAATGTTTTTACCCTGCTTCATAGCCAGGGCCACGGATTCTTCCAGCCGTTTCCGGTCTTTAGGGGAGACTTTCAATTTATCTATCACCACCTCTACAAAATGATTTTTGTAGCGGTCGAGCTTCATTCCATGTCGTATCTCTTTGAACTCCCCGTCTACTCTGACGTTTAAAAACCCCTTCTTTCGGATTTGCTCAAAAAGCTCTTTGTAATGGCCTTTTCGCCCTTTGACCATTGGAGCCAGGATGTACACGCCCTTCCCTTCGAATTGAGACAAGATCAGGTTAATGATTTGCTGGTCGGTGTACCGGACCATTTTTTCACCGGTGTTGTATGAGATGGCTTCTCCGGCCCGGGCAAAAAGAAGTCTGAAAAAGTCATACACCTCAGTGGTGGTCCCTACTGTGGAGCGGGGGTTTTTGCCGGTGGTTTTTTGTTCTATGGAAATGACCGGACTCAGGCCGGTGATCTTATCCACATCGGGGCGTTCCAGTCCTCCCAGGAACTGACGGGCATAAGCCGAGAACGTTTCGATATAGCGACGTTGACCCTCGGCGTAGATGGTGTCAAAGGCGAGGGATGATTTTCCGCTACCACTGAGTCCGGTGACCACAATCAATTCATTCCTTGGAATGGCGACATCAATATTTTGAAGATTGTGAACACGGGCACCCAATATTTCAATCTGCTCCTGGCCGTTCTCTGCGGGTTTATTATTGTTTTCCAATGGCTTCACTTATAGGTAATTTAGGGTCTCTCATCAAAACAGCTAACAATCTGAAAATAGTAAATTGTGTGTTCAGAAAGGTTCATTTGCAAGGCTTGCGCAGCACGAAAAGGCGGATTTTACTATGGTAAATGAGCAATTTTCGTGCAAGTAAAACGCAGCAAATGGGGCTTTATGGACACACAATTAAGAACCTGCAAAGATAATAAAAGAACCCAAGTCCTGAAAACAATGGTTTAGTGCTATTCCAAGGTAGCTATGGAGTCGGTCTTCACTTTGCTGTCATGAATAAACCCTTCAGCTTTGGGGAGTTTGATGTTGTAGGTCTTTCTTCGGGAATTGGTCAGGTAATTCTCGCGAAGCCAGGGGTTAAGATCTTTCAATTCCTTGTAGGATATGTCATGATCAATAGCAAATTCTGCAAAATCTGTTATCCGGGAATCTATTTGAACTTCATAAGTTTCCGGCATATGATAAAGATCTTCTTCGTTCACATGAAAACCATATTTTTCTTGGTTTTCAAGAATTTCTTTGATGGCCATTAACCTAAAAACGTACCGGCTGGTTTCATCATTCAGAAGGAGGTCGTAATAGTTGTTGGTCTTTTGGCGGTTCAACTGTCCCAGTATGCGCGATCGTCCTGCGTTGTAGGCAGCAGCGGCCAGTGTCCAGCTCCCGAATTTTTCATTGCTGCTTTTCAGAAACCGGCATGCGGCTCTTGTTGACTTTTCCAGGTGGTATCGCTCATCCACTTCGCTGTTGACTTCCAGTCCGTAATCCCTGGCTGCCCCCCTTAAGAACTGCCACGGGCCTACTGCTCCGGCATGAGATCTGGCCCGCATGATGAGGGCGCTTTCTGCAAGGGCCAGATATTTAAAATCTTCGGGCACACCTTCTTCTTCAAGGATGGGTTCTATAATGGGAAAATATTTGTTTGCCCGCTTTATAAACAAAAGCGTTTGAGATTGCCAGTATACGTTAACCAACAATTCACGATCGAAGCTTTCGCGGATATATGAGCGTTCGATAGGAACAGGTTCTCCGGCAAAATCAAGATTGTCGGGCAGGGAAAGTGAAAATATTTTATAATCTTCCTGAAATGCCGCCTGTTTTTCCCTGGCCTTAATGGCCGTTTCATCCGGCGATGACGAATAAGTGAATAGTCCCCATGCCACAATGGCTGAAAAAAGAATAGCTGTTCCCGAAAATATTTTCAATACGGTAAGTTGATTTCTGGTAGTCATTCGCGTCCCTTCAAATCTGTTTCGTAAAAGTTATAAAAGAAAAATGGTTTTTCTGCGGTTTACGTGGCAGGCAAAATTGAGTTTCCCAAATTTACGAAATTTTCGTCTTTTAGCGTGTTAAAAAATAAATTATACAAGGCCTGCAAATCCCATAAAGGCCAAAGCGAGCAAACCTGCTACCACGAGGGCTATCGGAGCGCCCTGCATGGCTTTGGGTACATTTACCAGATCGAGTTGTTCGCGAATGCCGGCAAACGTAACAAGAGCAAGACCGAAACCAATGGCTGATGCTCCCGAAAACACCACCGCTTCAATGAGGTTATAATCCTGATTGACGGTCATGATGGCCACACCTAATATGGCGCAATTGGTTGTCATGAGCGGCAAAAATACTCCCAGCGCCTGATAGAGCGGGGGACTTACTTTTTTGAGGACGATTTCAACAAGCTGTACCAGTGATGCAATGACCAAGATGAAAGAAATGGTCTGAAGAAAAGTGAGCCCAAATTTTTCGAGGATCAGTTCCTGAATAAAATAAGTCACGATGGTGGCTATGACCATAACAAAAGTGACAGCACCCGTCATGCCAATACCGGTTGATATTTTCCTGGAAACGCCCAGAAACGGACATATCCCCAGGAATTGACTCAATACGATGTTGTTGACAAATATGGCGGATATGATGATGATGACGTAACTCATAACTAATTTTTATTATGCTTTTCGTACCTTGTTAATGATTGCAGTCAGATATCCGAGGGCGATGAAGGCACCCGGAGCCAGAACAAAAACCAGCATCCCGTAATCTTCAGGATAAAGGGCCAGACCAAATATTTTGCCGCTTCCAAAAAGT
Source organism: Bacteroidota bacterium (assembly GCA_051744695.1). Lineage (GTDB taxonomy): Bacteria > Bacteroidota > Bacteroidia > Bacteroidales > Marinilabiliaceae > Marinilabilia. The sequence goes on from JBNJDH010000004.1 coordinate 17,222, forward strand.
TCTCTTACGGCCCCCAGCATGGTGAGCGCCATGGAAAATCCAAGCCCCATGCCCAGTCCGTCAATGGTGGAAGAGACCAGCGTGTTTTTGGAGGCAAATGCTTCGGCCCTGCCCAGCACCAGGCAGTTGACCACGATAAGGGGAATAAACAATCCCAAAGCCTCGAAAAGGGCCGGAAGGTAAGCTTGCATCACCATCTCCACGATGGTCACGAAAGAGGCGATGACAACGATAAAGGAGGGAATGCGGACTTTATTGGGTATAAAATCCTTGATGAGGGCCACTACAATATTCGACATAACCAGTACGAATGTGGTTGCCAGTCCCATACCCAGTCCGTTTTCGGCCGAGGTGGTCACACCCAGGGTCGGACACATCCCCAGTAACATGACAAATACGGGGTTGTCTTTAAAAAAACCTTTTGAGAAATTTTTCCATTGGTTCATTGCTCACCTCCTTCCTGTTGTTCGTTTTCTTTAGTGGTGGCAGAGCTATGCGAATCTGCCTCTTCTGTATATGTACTCCAGGCTTTTCTCACAGCATCCAGGAACGCTCGTGAGCTGATGGTTGCTGCCGTAATCCCATCGATGTCTCCCCCGTCTTTGGCTACAGAAAGATCGGTTTGCGATGGATCGACACCCACTATGCTGCTGTTATCGCCATCGCTTTCGCTTTTTATTCCAAACAGCCAGTTGAAAAGCGGACTGCCTGAATCACCTTCTTCTTCCGAAGGCTTAAACCATTCCTCCATTTTGCTTCCCAGTCCCGGTGTTTCTGTGTGTTCCAAAACTGCATAGTTGTTGATGGTTCCGTCGGGTAGTATGCCGACCATAATTCTGACATCCCCGCTGTATCCTTTGGGACTGACACTTTCTATGGCGACTCCGACTTCCTCTCCGTCTTTCTTTGCCGGAAAAACTTTTAATGTTTCTCCCTCATCCGTAGTGATCTCGTACATGTCTTCAGCGGGATTATTATCAAAGTCGGGAACCACGAGCCGGATGGCTTCCTGTTGTTTTTGCTCGCGGGACTCATTAATTGGCTCCTCGGTGAGTTTGTATATGTATCCCAGAGATGTTCCTGCCACAATGGTGATGATCACCAGGGTCAGGACCATATTGGGTAATGATGATGCTTCTTTGCCCATGGTTTCTTTATTTTGTGTTTTGCACCCTGGCAGGTTTTACTTTTTCTCCAAATCGTTTTGGCTTGATGTATCTGTTTATGAGTGGAGTAAAGCCGTTCATGATCAGAATGGCAAACGATACACCTTCCGGATAAGCTCCGAAAACCCGGATCAGAACAGTAAGCACCCCGATGCCGGTTCCGTATAGCAGCATCCCTTTGGACGACATAGGGGAGCTGACATAATCCGTGGCCATGAAAAAGGCTCCCAGCAACAGGCCGCCCGTCAGGATGTGGAATAAAGGTCCTGCATTGGCAGTGGGATCGGCCAGATGAAGGATGGAAGTGAAAATGATTACTGATCCGATGACACTAACCGGAATGTGCCAGGTAATGATTTTTTTCCAAAGCAGGTAAATGCCGCCGAGAATAAGTGCCAATCCGGCCATTTCTCCTGCACTGCCGCCCATGTTTCCAATAAGAAGATTGAGATATGAAGGGATCTCCTGCATAAGTTCCGGAACCGATGCCCCTGATGCCAAACCTTCCTTCATTACCGAAAGGGGCGTGGCTCCTGTGGTTGCATCCAGGTATTGAGATCTGGATTCTACGGGAACCGGCCAACTGGTCATTTGTACCGGAAAGGAAATGAGCAAAAAGACCCGGCCTACCAGCGCAGGATTGAAAGGATTGTTCCCCAGTCCTCCGAAAGACATTTTGCCAATGCCAATGGCCACAGCCGACCCAATGATGATGAGTGCCAGCGGAATGTTGGTGGGCAGGTTGAAAGCCAGTAGAAGTCCGGTTACAGCGGCTGAACCATCCGAAATAGACGGGGTGGTCTTCATCAGGTATTTTTGTATCAGCCATTCAAATAGGACGCAGGAGGCAATCGCTGTCAGCGTGACAATGATGGCCCCCAGCCCAAAAAACCAGATGGATGCCGCCAGCGCTGGTAAAAGTGCAATGACCACTCCATACATGTTTTTCTTCACGGAATCGGGCCCGTGAATGTGTGGAGAAGGTGAAACGACTAATTTTTGGTCCATTTTATTTTTTATTTCTTTTACTATTTTCTGCTGCGTATGATTTGTCCTACATTGCCTTTACCAAGACGTATGTAATCGAGCAATGGCCGGTGGGCCGGGCAGGTAAAACTGCACGAGCCGCATTCAATACAATCCATGATGTCGTCCTCTTCAGCGCGGTCCCACATCTCTTTCTCTGTTTCGGTCATCAGCAGATAGGGTTCCAGTCCCATGGGGCAGGCCGAAATGCATTTGCCGCAACGGATGCAATTCTGTACAGGCGCCCGGTGAGCGACTTCATCCGGAAGAACCAGCACTCCGGAACTTCCTTTGGTTATGGGAACTTCTGTTGTGGTAAGGGCTTTCCCCATCATGGGGCCACCGCCGACAATTTTGCCTGTGTTTTCGGGAAAACCGCCTGCTGCCTCAATCAGATGTTTCACCGGGGTGCCAATCCGGACCATTAAATTGGAAGGTTTGGTTATGCCTGGCCCTGTCACCGTGACAACCCGTTCAATGAGGGGTTTGTTTTTTTGAATGGCTTCGTAAACTGCGTAAGTGGTGCCTACATTGTGTACCACGGCTCCCACTTCAATGGGAAGTTTCCCGGAAGGGACCTGCCGGCCGGTCAGTGCATCAATGAGCTGTTTTTCACCTCCTTGCGGGTATTTCACCTTCAGGGCCTGAACGTCTATACCTTTTTCCCTGGCTGTCAGTTTTTGCAGATGTTCAATGGCATCCGGCTTGTTGTTTTCGATGCCAATGATGGCCCGCTCGGTTTTTAAGGCTTTCATAAGGATGCGGATACCCACGACCAGCTCTTTCCCTTTTTCCATCATGATGCGGTGGTCTCCTGTCAGATAGGGTTCACACTCCACTCCGTTTATGATGAGCACATCACATTGTTTTCCCGGTGGGGGTGAGAGTTTGACATGAGATGGGAAAGTGGCGCCTCCCATACCGACGATACCCATTTCACCGGCTTTTTTGACGATCTCTTCAGCGCTGATGGTGATTTCCTCATGCAGGGTTTCGGAGCGGTCGATGCTTTCATCCCATTCATCTCCATCCACATCAATGATGATGGCAGACTTCCTGTAGCCCGAGGCATCTGTCACTTCATCCACTTTAAATACTTTTCCGGATACGGGGGCATGAATATTGGCCGAAACAAAACCTCCCGAGGAGGCAATGCGCTGGCCGGTTTTGACCAGATCGCCTTTTTTCACTTCAGGCTTGGCAGGAGCGCCTATGTGCTGGGCTATTGGTACCGCAACTCGTTTGGGCGGAGGAAGCAATTCAATGCTTTTATCAGCCGATAACTTTTGGTCCGGCGGATGAATACCTCCTATGGAAAATGTTTTAAGCACGGATATAGTTCGTTTTTTAATGAAATGTTTTATTGTTTGTTGTCTGCCGGTTCATTGACATCGGTCTTTTCTGTTTCCGGCTTTTTCTTCTTTGGCGGAAAATTGATCTCAAGGATGGCATTGGTCGGACAAACAGGGGCACACTTGCGGCAGAGTTTGCATTTTTCGTAATCGATGTACGCCAGATTGTTTTCCATGGTTATAGCGTCAAAGGGACAAACTTTCACGCATTTGCCACAACCGATGCAGGCCACTTCACATGCTTTTTTGGCCACTGCGCCTTTGTCCTGGTTGACACAGCTGACAAAAATGCGACGGCCTTTCGGCCCCTTCTTGCGCATTTCTATGATGTCTTTTGGACAGGCCTCCACACAGGCTCCGCATGCCACGCAATTGTCTTCTATTATTACAGGAAGGCCGGTTTCTTCGTCCATATACATGGCGTCGAAATCGCAAGCTTCCACACAGTCACCCAGTCCGTAACAGCCATATGAGCACCCTGTTTCGCCTCCATAGAGAGCCCCTGCTACTGCACAGGATTGGGCCCCTTCATATTGATTGGTTTTGGGGCGGTGTTCGCAGGTACCGTTGCAGCGAACAACAGCAATCATGGGGTCACTTTTTCCCACTTCTTTGCCCAGAATTTGGGCGACCTGTTCCATTACTTCGGATCCGCCCACCGGGCAGTTCAGGTCCGAGATGTCATCGGCTTTGACCAGGGCTTCGGCAAATGCCCTGCAACCCGGAAAACCGCAAGCGCCGCAATTGGCAGCTGGTAGGGCATCTTCTACCTTGTCGATGCGCGGGTCTTCAAATACTTTGAATTTTTGAGATGCTGCGAAAAGGATCAAAGCGGCCAGGGCTCCCAGTCCCCCGAGTGTTAATATGGTTATCAGAACAATACTCATAACGCTATTCCGTAGATGGTTTTATGGTGAAAGAAAATGTTTTCAGAAAATGGCTGTAAAAATACTTAATTATCAGATAATAAGGAACCAAGATGCCAAGTGACAAGAGTCCGGCCAGATTTTCGTTCTGCGTGATGGCATAGGTTATGAAGAGGGTCCCCAGCAATAGAATTAACGGGAAAATATAAGCCCACCAGGCTGCCCGGAGTCCCAGCCTGCTCTCTCCGATGAGGGTAACTCTGTCTCCCGGAGAAAACGATTGGTCACTGGAGGCATCAATGGTTTTTTCCTGCATGTCAGCCGCCGTACAAACCCCTTTGGCATGGCATGCAGCACAGGCCGATTGACTCAGAATGCGCACCGTTACATGATGATTATAAGTTTGCTCTACGATGCCTTCGTGTTCGATTTGACGTTTGTCAGCCATGTTCTGTCCCGTTAATGACGACAAATGTATATATTTGGGGGTGATTGGATATTGAAGGGATGTATTTTTTGTTTAGAACAAATAAAAATAAAGTTCAATGATTTGTTGGATTGAATGATAGGGATTTCAGGTACCCATAATTTAGAAGATCATGAATTGATGAAACATTTCTTTAATGAACAAATGTTCCTTACAATTCGAAACCTGTTTGGTCAAACACTAACTAATCATGGCCCAGTTCATCTTCTGCCGGGCCAGTTTTTTTAGTTGTCTGTTGAGTATGGCATTTTCCTGTTTTTCAAGGAGGGGATCGTCATTCAGTACATCCAGCGCCACATTTCTGGCCATTTGGAGGATTCGCCCGTCTTTCCCCAGGTTTGCGATTCGAAGTTCGAAGGGAAGGCCCGATTGCTGGGTCCCTTCCAGGTCGCCTGGTCCCCGCAGCTTCATGTCGGCCTCGGCTATTTCAAAGCCGTCATTGGTGCGGGTCATGGTTTCCATTCGCTTGCGAGTTTCGTTGGACAATTTGTAACCGGTCACCAATATACAGAAGCTTTGATCGGCGCCCCTTCCCACGCGGCCCCTGAGCTGATGAAGCTGGGAAAGTCCAAACCGTTCGGCGCTTTCGATTACCATGATAGATGCGTTGGGGACATTCACACCGACTTCGATGACGGTTGTGGCCACCAGGATTTGAGACTTTCCGGCGGCAAAGTCCTGCATAGCGGCATCTTTTTCTGCAGGCTTCATTTTGCCATGTACCATGCTTACATTGTGACGCGGGAAGGCTTCTTTCATGTATTCGAAGCCATCGGTCAGGTTTTTAAAATCCATTTTTTCTGATTCCTCGATGAGTGGGTAGACCACATAGACCTGCCGGCCTGCATCGATTTGCTCTTTAATGAATTTGTTCAGTTGGGGACGCTTTTTATGGTAAATGTGCGAGGTCTTAATGGGTTTTCGCCCCGGCGGCAATTCATCAATGACTGAAATGTCCAGGTCGCCGTAAGTGGTCATGGCCAGGGTGCGGGGAATCGGTGTGGCGGTCATTACCAATACATGGGGAGGTGATGTGTTTTTCTGCCAGAGTTTGGCCCGCTGGGCAACCCCAAATCGGTGTTGTTCGTCTACCACGACAAGGCCGAGGTTTTTAAAATTGACGGTGTCTTCTATCAGGGCGTGGGTCCCGATCAGGATGTCGAGGGTGCCTTCCTGTAATTGACGGTGAAGGTCCTGGCGAGTGGATTTTTTAGTTGAGCCGGTGAGAAGCGCTACGTTTACGTCAAGCCCTCCGAGCATCTCCGACAGGGTTTCGAAATGTTGGGTAGCCAATATTTCCGTTGGTGCCATCAGGCCGGTTTGAAACCCGTTGTCTATGGCGATGAGCATGACCATCAGGGCCACCAGGGTTTTGCCACTGCCTACATCGCCCTGAAGCAGCCTGTTCATCTGCTTTCCGCTCCCCATGTCTCTCCGCATTTCTTTGATCACCCGCTTTTGGGCTCCGGTGAGCTCAAAAGGTAGGTTCTGACTGTAAAACTGATTAAGATGATGGCCCACTTTTTCAAAAATATGCCCATCCAGGTTTCTTGTGCGCTGATTTTTCAGTTTCAGTATGTTGAGCTGGATGTAAAACAGTTCCTCGAATTTCAGGCGAAAGGAGGCTTTTTGTAATGTTTGCGCATCGGGTGGCATATGAATGTAGTGAAGTGCTTCATTCAGATGCATCAGTTTCAATTTATCAGTGATGTGGGCTGGCAGGGTCTCAGGGATGGGGGAGGTGTAATTCCGGAAAATATTCTGGATCAGTTTGAAAATGGTACGAGACGTCAGATAATTGGTCTTCATCTTTTCGGTTGTGTTATAGAACGGCTGAAGACCTGTAAATGCGGCTGTTTTTCCTGACTGTTCCTTTTCGAGTTCCGGATGAACCACGTTCACCGTGTTGTTGAAAACAGAAGGCTTTCCGAAAAGGATGTAAGTTTCGTTGGGTTTGATCTGTTCTTTTAGATACTTCAGTCCCCGGAACCATACAAGCTCAAGTGTTCCGGTGCCATCGCAAAAAGTACCCACCATTCGTTTGCTCCGGCCTTCACCCGCCATCCGAAGAGATGTGATCTTTCCCCTCACCTGTATGTAGGGCATATCTCCGGTTATCTCATTGATGGCGTAAAACCGGCTCCTGTCTACATATTTGTAGGGAAAATGATACAAAAGGTCCTCATAAGAAGCTATTTTTAGCTCTTTGTTGAGGATTTCTGCCTTTTTGGGTCCTACCCCGGGCAGATACATGATATTTTGCGTAGCCAGATCAGACATGATTCAGTTTTCAAAAATAGAGCAATCCGTATTTGAAAACAAATCGGGAGCAGGATGTTGTAAAAAAAAGGCTGTCTCCATTCATTTAGGGAGCAGCCTTTTTCATCAGGTTAAGAATGACATCATTTAGTCGTTTTGAAATCAAAAAAAGAAGTCAATTTATTTCCTCAAGTTCTTCGATGGCATCATCGAGCACTTCGTCGGCTTTTTCCTTGATTTGTTTAACTTCTTCCTTGAGGTTGCTGTCTTCTGATTCCTCGTTGATCTCATCCATGTCTTGATCACTCTTTTCATCTACCTCTTCCAGTAGTTCCTGAACTTCTTTGTCTTCTTTGTCTTTTGACTTGTCTGAATCAGTGTTGCAGGCAAGCAATCCGGTTAAGAAAAAGAGAAAAAATAGTTTTTTCATAGCATTGGGTTTTTTGGTTTAACCTGAAGTTGCTCTCCATTCATTGGTGTTTTTGGAGAAATGCGGTGGATGATTTACGGATTTTTAACTCGTCATCTTTCCACGGGTAGAAGCAGTGGCCCACCAAATCTTATATTATGATGCGAAATATCCCGGGCCGAATGCCTGGCAAAAAGTGTTAACTAATTTTTATGTTTCTTGCAATTTATAAAAAAAGAATTGGAATTTGATTTTTCCGTAAGTAAAAAATTTTTGTTCCATCCTAACCTGAACTATTGACTTCGTCGAACTTCGTTTCATAAATTTTTATCATTATGAATTAAGTTCAGGTTAACCCCGACTTATATAATCCTTTGTCCATGTACGATCCCGGTTTGCCTTTACTTTGGTGAATGCCGGATAATTTGCAATCTTTGGAGAAAATTTAACGATCTATTATCATTGGAAAAGATAAGTATTTTCAGGGTTCTGATTCAACGGAGTACTGCTTTCTTGAGGTACTGGCTTTTTTCGCGGCACTATAAAGGATTTGGCATTCATTCTCCTTTTGTTTTTTACCTGGTTCGTGAATTGATTTACGAACGGCATCCATATTATGCGTTTAAACAGATAGACGCAGCCAGGCGAATGATGTTACGAAACAAGCAAATGGTGGATGCTGAAACCGGGGGGGCGGCTTCATGGACCGGCAATGGGCGGAAAACAATTCGGAAAATTGTACGGGGGAGCAGTCTTCCGCCTAAATATGGCAGGCTTTTATTCCGGTTGGTTACTCATTTCAACGCCCGTGATATTCTTGAACTTGGCACAGGTCCGGGGCTTGGGACCCTCTCTCTTGCCCTGCCGGATAGCCGTTCGAAAGTGGTTACTCTGGAAGGCAATCCACAGATGTCTGCTGTTGCCCGCAAATTGTTTGAAGTCGTTGAAGTCGAAAATGCAAGGGTGGTCAACGGATCATTTCAACAGACCCTTCCACAGGTATTAAAGGATTTCGAAAAACTGGATTTTGTGTTTTTCGATGGCGATCACCGCTACTCATCTACATTGACTTATTTTGAGATGTGCCTTGGAAAAATACATAATGATTCGGTGTTTGTTTTTGACGATATTCACTGGTCGCCCGGAATGGAAAAAGCCTGGCGGGAAATAACCCGGCATCCCCGTGTAACGATTTCCATTGATATGCATCGAATCGGCCTTGTGTTTTTCAGGAGAGAGTGTACGAAGCAACATTATGTAGTCAGGTATTAAACCCTTGGGGGTGTTGATCATCTAAAATTTATATCATTATCATGGGGTATTGGCCTTTTATAGAAAATTACAATCTCACAAAAAAGAAAAACCAATGAACAAAATCGTCATAAAACTGGAAAACCTTCAAAAACATTATGAAGTAGGGACCCAGATCGTGAAAGCGCTGAATGGTGTAACACTATCCATTAATAAGGGAGAATATGTGGCTGTGATGGGGCCTTCGGGATCGGGAAAGTCGACTTTGATGAATCTGATAGGGGCCCTTGACACCCCTTCCATCGGCGATTATATCCTTAACGGCACCAATGTGAGCCATTTGTCGGATGACCAACTGGCCGAGATCCGCAACAGGGAAATCGGATTTGTATTTCAAACTTTTAATTTATTGCCGCGCTATACGGCGCTTGACAACGTGGTGTTGCCCCTGATTTATGCCGGTGTGCCCAAAGAAGAAAGGTACAGGCGGGGCGAAGAAGCCCTGGAAAATGTGGGATTGGCTGATCGCATGACGCATAAACCCAATGAACTCTCGGGTGGACAAAGACAGCGAGTGGCTGTGGCCAGGGCTTTGGTGAATAAACCCTCTCTGATCCTGGCTGACGAACCCACCGGGAATCTGGACAGTAAAACCTCTGTGGATATTATGCGGCTTATTGACGAAATCCATTCGGCCGGCAACACCATTGTGTTGGTGACCCATGAAGAGGACATTGCAAAACATGCCCAGCGCATCATCAGGTTGAAAGACGGTGTGGTAGAAAATGATGTCATGAATGAGGTGGTTGCCGGGATTTGATTCACTGTCCCAGAATGAGCGGTACCAGAATCGGCACCAGAACGGAAAGCACCACACCGCTAAAAATGCTTATGATGGCGTAATCTTTTCCGGTGGCTTTCACAATCACCGGTAACGTTGTATCCATGGCTGTGGCTCCCCCCGAAGCAATGGCGCCCAGTTTGCCGAACCAGCGGACCAGCAGGGGGGCTGCCATTAAAGTAAAAACCTCCCTGATGATGTTGGCCAGCAACGCAACGACCCCCATTTCACTGCCACTGATCTGTCCGATAAAAATGGCCGAAAGTGAGTAATAACCAAAACCCGCCCCGATGGCCATCCCGTTGGCGATGTCCATGTTTTCCAGCCAAAGAGAGATCAATAAACTTCCCCCCAGGCTGCCTGCAACCACGAGCAGAGGCACCAACAGAATGTGATAACTCGTTCTTTTCAAAATCTCCCATGCACGCGGGTCGCCCCCGATGCTTGCGCCCACCAGCACCATCATGACATATAATGTCCCCGTGGCCACCGAATCATCCCCCCATTTTTCCGGTAAAACATCATAAATGGCCCCAATCGTGCCGGCCACAAAAACGAGCAGGATCCAAAGGCTTTGGCTTCTGATGATTTGTGTGATTTTGCTTCTTTTGTCTGGTGGCGTTTCCGGCTCTTTTTTGTTGGCTGACGAAGAACTTTCAGGGAAAAAAGATGCCACCAGCCTGGCTAGCAATAAACTGCCTGCAATAGCGCCTAAACTGAGCATTGCAGCCTGCCACCCCAGGGTGGAGATGTTGTTGACAATCCGTGGGTCGGTGCCGACCGAAATGCCCAGGAAAAACAGCAAAGCAAATACGGCAGCCATCACCAGGCGGTCGACAAACTTTAATATCCGATGTCGCCCACGCAAGGGAACACCTGTGAGGATACCTGCCAGGAAGAGGGCTATGACTGTAAAGGATACCATGAGCTTTTCTTTTTTTCGCTGCAATATTATTAGAAAAATGGGGAATTCTGATCATATTATTGGGTCGTTTTAAAGAAAAGAAAATATAAAGTAATAGTTTACAGGCATTAACCTCACCTGCTTTATTCTAATTTTTTTGTCGTGAATGCCCAGATTTTAAAAAACGCAAGTAACCGCAGACAAATTTGAAGCAGAGAAACGAAGTTCGACGCAAGTCAAAAGTGAATTATTTTCAAATCAAATTTTATGAAGACGCTTGTGTTTTGTGGGCAAGTAATAGATGATTTATGAATAAAGCGGGAAAAAATTACTGTCGCAAAAAATGATTAAATATCGTAAAATAAAGCATTTGTGGAATGCATTTAGAAAAAGTAATTGCAAACTGAAGCTGATCACGCCAAAACAATAAATTGGGTGAACTGTCATTAAACTGCTTTTGACTATCCATTCATTGTCTCAGCTTCTCATTTCAGAAAATGAGCCCTGCGTTTCAGAAAACGACCTTGTTTTTTCTTCATAATTGAAATTGAGTTATATACTTTTGGCCTCACAATCAGCATTTGTTTTGGAAGGAGCTCGTTATTCTTCATCGGTGATGATAGAAGATGATGACGAAACCATTTATTCCAAGAAAAATCCAAAATGTTGGTTCAATTAAACTTCACAGAGGGGTCTCTTCATTAATTTCCGGATTTTATTCCGTTGATGTATTATTTGTTAATCCGGAGGGGAATTTTTCTTGTATTTTATGGATTGAAAGTACTTGGTGGTAATATTGTAATATACTGTTTAATGAAATAAAATATCCATATTTTAAAAATTTAAACTAAAAAATTAAAATAGAAATTTTTACTAATGTTAAACTTAATTCGTATCACAATGAGAAAATTTAATCTTCTAACAGCGACGGCTCTGTCCGCTGTTATGTTCTTTTCCGTATCATGTGTAGAGAATGAAGAATCAGAAGGTGTGAAGGCCCTTCGGGATGCCCATACCAAAATGATCGAAGCTCAAACCAATCAGACCAATAAAGAGGCTAGGGCCCAGGCCATGTTTGACTCAATTCAGGCTGAAATTGATATGGCCGAGTTGGAAATTGAACAGGCAAGGGCTGATTTCCAGGAGGCTGAATATGAAAATGACCAGGCCCTGCTTGAACTTGAGCTTGAAGCAGCTCAGATGGAACAGGAAAGAATAATCGCTGAAGCCGAAGCAGCGATGAAAGAGGCTGAAAAAGATCTGGAAATAGCGACTCGTGAACTTGAAGCGGAAATTGCTACATCTGAAGTGTCAAATCCGGCACTGGAAGAATATATGGACAAATATCGTGATGCAGCCGTTGAAGTTAGAGATACCAGGTCAGAAATTTTAGACGTGCAAAGAGATATTGCAGACGCTCATGTGTCGAATGATCACGATGGTAGAGATTCTTCAATGATTGTTCTTGCACTTGATCAAAAAGAGCGGGAATTGACTGCATTGGAAGATTGGAAAACAAAATATGAAGAAGTGGCAGATGATCCTTCAACGTTGAGTACCAACATCAATGATGCTCAGGCTTCACTGGAGGAGATTGGAAATCAGATTAAGGAAAAAGAAAAAGAAATATTAGAAGCAGAGGATTTAAGAGATGAAAAGCATGAAGCGTTTTGGGATGTGCAATCTGATTATTACGATGCAAGTAGTGATAGCTTTGAAGTGCATATTCTAACCTATGAGCTTTATGATCCCTTTGGATATTTGTATCCAATAACCATCTCTGGAGATTATCTTGAAGAGATCCAGGATGATCCCGGGCATGGTGATGGCGATTATTATTCCATTGAATATTATGACGATGAGATTGAGAATGAAACAGATGAGGATAGGATTGAAGAGTTGGAAGAAGACAGGGCGGTTGTTGTTTCTTATATAGAGATGAAAAATGATGAATATGATGGAGATGTTTCTGCTGCCGTGGATGCCTTAGGGGTTGAGTACCTTGAGGCTGAAAATGCAAGAGACGAAGCTCAGGATGCACTTGATGCACTCAATGAAGAGTTGAGCCAGTTGGAAGATGAACAGACTTATACACAAGATTATATTGCAGCTCTTGAAAATGATCACGATGCATTGGTGGCAAACCTCGATGGTATAAAAGAGGAGATTGAAACCTTGAAGAATGAGATCAAAGAGATCGAAAACAATGTAGAAAGCTGGGAAGATTACATTGATCTTTTGGAGGATGATCTGACCACCCTGCAGGAAGATCTTGAGGTGCATCAGGCCCGGATGGATGAATACAAACAGCTCATCGATCAGGAAT
>JBNJDH010000005.1:0-25807 GCA_051744695.1 Bacteroidota bacterium
AGTGCCGAAGAAGTAGGAAAAATCTCAGGCAACGGTCATGTCGGGATTTTAGGTACCACCGGAACCATCCAATCCCTTTCTTATCCCATGGAAATAAAGAAGGTGTATCCCGATACCATTGTTACCCAACAAGCTTGCCCCATGTGGGTCCCTCTTGTGGAAAACGGGGAAATCCATACCCAGGGGGCCGCGTATTTTGTGGAAAGAGACCTCAATCGGTTATTTGATAAGGATCCCCACATTGACACCCTGGTTCTTGGATGTACGCATTATCCCCTTTTGCTGGAACAGATCAATCAATTTATTCCGCCGGGCGTTCAAATCATGTCGCAGGGCCCGGTTGTCGCAGATAGCCTTCATGATTATCTTCGCAGACATCCCGAAATGGATGCCCGATGTTCGAAAAACGGGAAATGCCGGTTTTACACCACCGAACACCCCGATACTTTTGATGAAGCATCAGCTCTTTTCCTGAACAGGCCCGTTGAATCGGTTCGGTTGAGTTAAAGAGGAAGAAAAATACTCCTACTTATACCAATCTGAATACATTAAATAATTTTCCGCAATTTTGTTGATCATTTCCCGGGTCTGTTCGGGTTCTGTGTCTTTTACCTTTTTGGCCGGAACCCCTGCGTAAACACTATTGGGCTCGATCTCGGTGCCGGTAAGGACCAGTGAGTTGGCTGCGATGATGGAGTTGGAGCCGATTACAGCATGGTCAAGAATGGTTGCTCCTATGCCCACCAAAACATTGTCCTCAATTTTTGCTCCGTGAATGGTCACATTATGTCCCACTGAAACATTGTTTCCGATCTCAATTGTTGATTTTTGATACAATGTATGCAGTACGGAGCCATCCTGAATGTTTACCTTGTTCCCGATGCGGATGCTGTTGACATCCCCTCTGAGTACGGCATTGAACCATATACTGCAATCATCTCCTATTTCCACATCGCCGATGACGGTGGCATTGTCGGCCAAAAAAACGTTTTCTCCGATTTTGGGAGTAAATCCCCTTACTGATTTTATGAGTGCCATTTGAATTTGTATGATAGGTTTAAACTAAATTTTCAATTAAAGTGCAAATTTCTTACTTTTTCTATTTATGAAACAACAAATAAAAACCTCTTGTTCAGAAACTTTTTAAGATGCCGAAAAGTTGATGAAAATCAATATCCGGATGTGTATTAGTCTCTATTTTTACTTTAATTTTACATTTTAATTAACCTCCGAAGCAAGAAAATTGTTCCGGTGGTTTTTATTTATGGTACATTTTTGAATGCTGCAAAAATAAGCAACTTTTGTTATGGCAAAGAAGTCAAAAGTCATCGAAAAAGAAGAAGTGGTCGTCCGGTTTTCCGGTGATTCCGGCGACGGAATGCAATTGACCGGTTCACTGTTTTCTTTTTCTTCTGCAATTTACGGGAATGATATTTCTACATTTCCGGATTTTCCTGCCGAGATCAGGGCCCCCCAGGGAACCATTGGAGGTGTTTCCGGGTATCAGGTGCATTTCGGGCATAGTGAAGTATATACCCCTGGCGACAATGCTGATGTATTGGTTGCCATGAACCCGGCAGCATTAAAAGCCAACCTTGAATGGCTGAAGCCCGGGGCGACTATAATCATCGATGTGGATACCTTCGATGATAAGAATATGAAAAAGGCGGGGTATCAAACCGATGATCCCATTCAGGAAGATAAGCTTGGAAGTTACAATATTATCAAGGCCCCAATTACGACGCTTACCCGCGAAAGTCTGAAAAATATGGGGCTGGATAATAAAACCATCCTGAGGAGCAAGAATATGTATGCGCTCGGGCTTGTTTTCTGGCTTTTTAACCGGCCTTTGGAAAACACTGAAGAAATTTTGCGGGAAAAATTCTCCAAAAAACCGAAGATTGCTGAAGCCAACATCCGGGTTCTGGAGGCAGGGTATAACTATGGTTTGATTATTCAGGCCGGCACCCCTTCTTATCATATTTCTCCTGCTGACATTCGAAAAGGGATCTACAGAAATTTAAACGGCAATCAGGCTATTGCCTGGGGATTTTTGCTGGCTGCCGAAAAAAGCGGCCTGGAACTATTTCTCGGCTCGTATCCCATAACTCCGGCTACCGAAGTCCTTCAGGAACTTTCTGCACGGAAAGATTTAGGAGTCAAAGTTTTCCAGGCAGAAGATGAAATCGCCGGCATTTCTACCGCCATTGGTGCCAGCTTTGCGGGTGATTTGGGCGTTACGTCTACTTCCGGGCCCGGACTTGCACTGAAGAGTGAGGCTTTGGGCCTTGCCGTGATGGCCGAAATTCCCCTTGTTGTGGTGAATGTACAGCGGGGTGGTCCCTCCACCGGTTTGCCGACCAAAACCGAACAATCCGATTTGCTACAGGCACTTCACGGCCGGAACGGGGAAAGTCCGCTGGTGGTAATGGCGGCCAGCTCGCCCGTCAATTGTTTTGATTATGCTTTTTACGCGGCAAAAATGGCAATTGAACATATGACCCCTGTAATTCTTATGTCGGATGGCTTTCTGGCCAACGGTACCCAGCCCTGGCGCTTACCGGAGGAAGGGGAGTTTCCGCAGATTCATCCCCCTTATGTAAAAAAACCGGCGGATGAATGGAATGTTTACGAACGTGACCCCGAGCGTTTGAACCGATATTGGGCGATTCCGGGGATGGCTGGTTATGAGCACCGGATTGGCGGACTTGAAAAAGATAAGCTTACAGGTGCCGTTTCTTATGATCATCACAATCATGGTGAAATGGTGCGTACCCGTCAGGAAAAGATTGAAAAAATTGCTGAATTTATTCCGGAGCTTGATTTACAGGGAGATAAAGATGCGGATTTGTTGGTTGTAGGCTGGGGTGGAACATTTGGGCATCTGTACACAGCTATTGAGGAGCTCTTGGAAGAAGGCCAAAAAGTGGCCCTGGCTCATTTTAGTTACATAAATCCACTCCCTCGCAATAGCCATGAAATTCTGAAACGTTTTTCCCGGGTGGTGGTTTGTGAGTTGAATCTGGGGCAGTTTGCCTATCATTTGAGAAGTCAGTTCCCGGATATTGAATTTCTCCAGTATAATAAAGTAGAAGGACTTCCCTTTACTGTTAAGGAGTTGAAACAACATTTTAAAAAATTGATGGAGGCGTAATCATGTCTGAAAAAACGAAACCTACCTTTCAGGAATATAAAAGTGATCAAAATGTAAGATGGTGTCCGGGTTGTGGCGACCATGCCATTTTAAACTCCTTGCACAGAACGCTGGCCGAGATGGAAGTTCCCCGTGAAAAGGTGGCGGTTGTTTCCGGCATCGGGTGCTCCTCCCGGCTTCCTTATTACATGAGTACTTATGGTTTTCATACCATTCACGGACGGGCTTCGGCCGTGGCTTCCGGCGTAAAAGTGGCCAATCCGGATTTGCAGGTTTGGCAGATCACGGGTGACGGGGATGCCCTGGCTATTGGTGGCAACCATTTTATTCATGCCATCCGGCGGAATGTGGATATCAACGTGGTGTTGTTTAATAACCAGATCTACGGATTAACCAAAGGTCAATATTCTCCCACCTCAAAACGTGGGTTTATATCCAAAACTTCACCATACGGAACGGTGGAATATCCATTCCGGCCCGGTGAGCTGACTATTGGCTCCCGGGGGTACTTTTTTGCCAGGACCATTGACCGGGATGTGAAGCTGACGGTAAAGGTGATGAAAGCTGCTGCTAAGCATCAGGGCACTTCAATTGTAGAGGTTCTGCAGAATTGCGTGATCTACAATGACAATACGCACTACGAGATTACGGACAAGCACCATAAAGAAGACCGCACCCTTGTTCTGGAACATGGCAAAAGGATGATTTTCGGCAAAGAAAAGAATAAAGGGTTGGTTCTTGATGGGATCCGTCTGCGTGTTGTAGAAATCGGGCAAGGTGGCATTACTGAAAAAGACATTCTGATTCACGATGCCCATTGCGAGGATCCCACGATCCATTTGAAGCTTGCCGATATGGAATACCCTGATTATCCTGTAGCCCTGGGTGTCATTCGTGATGCTGAGGCTCCTGTTTACGACCAGTGTGTTTATGACCAGATAGAAGGCATCAGGGAGCGTTCCAATATTAAAACCTTCAAAGACCTTGTGACATCAGGAGAAACATGGACGGTTGAGTAAACAGGTTCATTTTTTGTGTTCGCCCTTTTGATTTTGTTGTTTCTCGAAGAGACGGACGGCATGAGCAAGTTGATCCTGTTTCCCCAAAACATACACGATGTCGTTTTTGCATAAGGTGGTATGTGGCCCGGGGTGGTCTATTACTTTGTCTCCACGCTTGATGGCAACCACGGTTACTCCGTATGTGGCCCGGAAGGCGATCTCTGAAAGTGTCTTTCCGGTGATAGGAGATGTTTCCATCACCCGGAGAGCTGATATTTCCAGGTTTGGCAATTGCCCGAGGATGGATTTGCGGGGACGTTTCTTGATGTCGCGCACCAGTCCATAATTGTTTTTCCTGATGCGGCCAATGGTTACTTCTATTTCATCGCGGGGTATCAGGAATTTGGAAAGCACACGCTCAAACATTTCGATGGCTGTTTCAAATTCTTCCGGAATGACCTGGGTGGCCCCGAGTTTGTAAAGCTCTTCAGCATCATCGATTTGCCGGGTGCGAACGATGATGGGGGCGTGGCGGTTCATTTGCCGCACTTTTTCAACCACCGACATGGCGGTGACGATGTCTCCGATGGATACGACCACAACCCCGGCGGTGGAGATATGTGCTTTTTCGAGAATCGGACGGTTCTGGGCATCGCCATAAATCATGGTTTCACCTTTCTTCTGATGCTCCTTGACAATGGCGGGGTCAAAGACGATGGAGATGTAGGGCATCTTAACATTGCGTGCCATAACCGACATACCAAGAATTCTGGAGTCTTTCCCGATTAAAACAAGGTGGTTGTTGAGCTTGGGGACTTCAATTTGTTGGAGCGGGAAAAGTCCTTCCACAAGCTTAAGGGGAAGGGGGAGTTTCATCACCGAATTGGATAATGGCCGTGCTATCATGATCATAAAAGGAGAGAGGGACATGGTGATGACGGCAACGGCCAAAAACAGCTGAAAGTAGTAGTCGGATATAATGTGATAGTTTTGCCCCATTTTGACGAGGATGAATGAAAATTCACCCACCTGGGCCAGGGCCAGTCCCACCAGTATCACGCCCCGAAAAGTATGTCCCAGCACAAAGGCAGTCCCGCTGGCTATGAGAACTTTTAACAAAACAACCATGCCCACTGTTCCAAGCACGATCCCGATGTTGTCTGTGACAAATCCAAGATCGAGCATCATGCCTATTGATACAAAGAAGAAAGAAGTAAAGGTGTCTTTAAATGGAATGATGTGCCCGAAAGCATTGTGACTGTATTCCGATTCGGAGATCATCAGACCTGCCAGAAAAGCTCCAAATGCAAGAGACATGCCCAGCTCGGCCGTAAGAAAAGCAACAGACAGGCAGATCAGCAAAATGCTCATGAGAAAGAGCTCCTGGTTTTTGGTCATGGCAATGGCGTGCAGCAACTTGTTCATAAACCATTTGTTGCCGAATATGACAAACAGGATGATGCCCGCAGATTTCAGCGCCAGCCAGAGAATTTCCTGACCAATATTTGTCGCTTCTCCTCCAATAATGGGGGTGAAAAGCAACAGGGGAACAAGAACCAGATCCTGAAAGATCAGAATGCCCAGAACCGTCCGCCCGTAGTTGGATGTAACTTCCGACCGGTCCTGAAGGATTTTTAAAACCACGGCGGTGCTGCTAAGGGCTGTCAGGAAACCCACGAACAAAGCGCCCTTCAACTCAAGATCATAAACTCCGGCCAACCACATCACAAGTAATGTGGTCAATGAAAATTGCAAGAAACCGCCCCAGAAGACAATTTTCCTGATTTTGATAAGGTGCTTAAGCGAAAATTCCAGCCCAATGGTAAACAGCAGCAACACCACGCCAACCTCGGCCAGCACTTCAATGCTTTCCGCGCTGCTTATGATGCCGCTCAGGTGTGGCCCCACCAATAGCCCCGTGAGCAGGTAACCAACAATGGAAGGAATGTTTATCTTGGTAAAGATAAAGTTAACCAGCGTGGACAGGGCAAATATGATAAGTATGTCTTTGAGTATGGTGAATTCCATGGGGTCTGTTTTTCAGCGCGCCGAAGTAAATCTGATATTATGACAAAGATACTTGATTTTTGTTGATGTTCCTTATGTTGGAGAATCTGAAATTTAAATTAGAAACCGGGGGGTAAGTTTAGAAGTTGAATGCTATAATTTTAGTTGCATTATTGCCCGCTTTTTGTGACCGGAAAGATGACTGGGTGACATGAAATAATTTCAAATCTTTTCCGACTTTTGTGATCGTATCCATAGCAATAATGATGTAAGTAGGGGGCTGAAAAAGTCAACAGGTTCCAGAATAGAAGGGGAAGCCGGCTAAAAGCCGGCTGAATGGTTGTGTTCTGACACCTTTAAAACACCCCGTTAAAACGGGGTGCTATTCTCATGGGTTCCAATCAATCAGAGATTTTTAATTTGTATGAGATTAGCACCCTACTTCAGTAGGGTGTTTCAAAATAGCCAAATACACCCCATTTAGCCCGCTTCAGCGGGCTTTCCCACGCGCAAGGTTATTTCCGAATTTTAACAAAAAACCTTGGACTTCCACCAATGAAACGACATCATAATATCCTCAAATTAAATGTAATGGTCATTCTTTAGCAGACAATAAGCATCTGTCAGCAAAATGATGCATAAAAAAAGGCGGCCTGTAAACAGACCACCTTTTTGCAGGTTTTTCTAATTTGATTTTTGTTATGTCACATCAGATCAAACCGGTCCAGATTCATGACCTTGTTCCATGCGGCCACAAAATCCTGAACAAATTTCTCCCCGCCGTCTTTGCTGGCATATACTTCGGCCTGGGCTCTCAACTCGGAGTTGGAACCGAAAATCAGGTCTACCCGCGTGCCTTTCCATTTCTTCTTGCCCGATTCGCGGTCGTATCCTTCAAATGTTTCTCTGGAATCATCGGTTGGTTTCCATTCTGTGTCCATATCGAGCAGGTTGACAAAGAAATCGTTGGTAAGTTTTTCCGGTTGTTTCGTGAAAACGCCATATTCCGAGTGATCGAAGTTGGTGTTCAGAACTCGCATTCCGCCTACCAGAACGGTCATTTCCGGGACAGTCAATGTCAGCAATTGCGCCTTGTCCACCAGCATATCTTCGGGGCACATCTTCAGTTGGTTCTTTTCATAGTTTCGGAAACCATCGGCTCCCGGTTCCAATACCTTAAAAGAATCCACATCGGTCTGCTCCTGTGATGCATCCATTCGTCCGGGCTGGAACGGCACGGTGACATCATAGCCTGCATCCCCGGCAGCTTTTTCTACACCTGCACAGCCTGCCAGTACAATAAGATCGGCAAGAGATACCTTTTTGTCGCCTGATTGGGCACTGTTAAATTTCTTCTGTATCTCTTCCAGGATTTTTAAAACCTTGTTGAGTTGACCGGGATTGTTGACTTCCCAATCTTTCTGAGGTTCAAGACGAATGCGTGCCCCGTTGGCACCGCCCCGCTTATCGGAACCCCGGAAGGTTGAGGCTGAAGCCCATGCCGTGGATACCAACTGCGATACGGACAATCCGGAATCCAGCACTGTTGATTTTAATGAAGCGATGTCCTTTTCGTCTATCAGGGTATGATTCACATCAGGAATCGGGTCTTGCCAGATCAGGTCTTCTTCCGGTACTTCCGGTCCGAGATAGCGTGATTTGGGTCCCATATCGCGATGTACAAGCTTAAACCATGCACGGGCAAAGGCATCCTGGAACTCTTCCGGATTCTCATAAAAATGCCGGGTTATCTTTTCGTAATCCGGGTCCACTTTCAGGGCCAGGTCTGTCGTCAGCATCATGGGTGCATTTTTCTTTCCCTGAATATGCGCATCCGGTACATTTTCCTGAGCAGCTTTTTCTTTGGGTGTCCACTGATATTTCCCGGCAGGGCTTTTGGTCAGCTCCCACTCATATTCGAAAAGGTTTTCAAGAAAACCCATATCCCACTGTGTGGGCTTATTGGTCCAGGCGCCTTCAAGTCCGCTGGTAATGGTGTCGGCTCCTTTCCCTGTGCCATAGCTGTTTTTCCAGCCCAGTCCCTGTTCTTCGATGGGAGCGGTTTCAGGATCAGGTCCTACGTGTTCTTCCGAAGCAGCGCCGTGTACTTTACCGAAGGTGTGTCCGCCGGCGATAAGGGCCACGGTTTCATAATCATTCATGGCCATGCGTTTGAAGGACTGGCGGATGAATTTGGCAGATTTTGCCGGATCCGGTTCACCGTTGGGGCCCTCAGGGTTGACATAGATCAGCCCCATATGGTCGGCGGCAAGGCGGCCTTCCAGGTTTCCTTCGTCATCGTGGCGCTCATCTGCCAGCCACTCGTGTTCCGGTCCCCAGTTAATGTCTTTTTCCGGTTCCCAGACATCTTCACGGCCGCCTCCAAAACCGAAGGTGTTAAGCCCCATGGATTCCAGCGCCACATTGCCGGCCAGAATCATCAGGTCGGCCCAGGAAATTTTTGCACCATATTTTTGTTTAACAGGCCAGAGCAGTCGTCTTGCCTTGTCAAGGCTCACGTTATCCGGCCAGCTGTTTATTGGAGCAAATCGTTGATTGCCGGTTCCGCCCCCGCCCCGGCCATCGGATACGCGGTAAGTGCCCGCGCTGTGCCAGGCCATCCGGATAAAGAGTCCGCCATAGTGTCCCCAGTCTGCCGGCCACCACTCTTTGGAGTCGGTCATGACTTTATGAAGATCCTGCTTCACAGCTTTCAAATCCAGTTTTTTGAATTCTTCGGCATAATTGAAATCTTCACCCATGGGATTGGATGAAGGGCAATGCTGACGAAGAATATCCAGATTTAGCCGGTTTGAGAACAAGCCCGGGTTTCCTGTTCCACTGTTATCATGGCTGCCACCTGCTCCGGTAACCGGACATTTACCTGTGTTTCCTGATTGCTGTCCCATAATTGGTTCGTTTTTTAGTTTATATTCTGTTTCAAGTTAATTTTCAAAAAATCACCCTTTATTTAAGGTGAAACACATTTTAAAATTTAAATGTTTAATTCTGTTTTCCCTGAATTTAACCCGGAGCAACTCATCGAGTTCCTGGTCAAGATAATCTGTACTGATGTCAATTTTTACAAGAAAAGGAATGGTGAGAGGCGGCCGGCAGGCTTTTCAGAAAGAACATGGCTTATTTTCTCGTAATCAACTTCCATTTTAAGTAAATTTCCCGGACACTAGTGATTCTAAAATACAAAAAAGTTTTGAGGTTATCAACTTTTTGATAAAGTAACAAAAGGTTGTGATGGGCTTCATTGAATGTTTTCTATAAGAGATTCCGGCCTGCACCACTGAAAGGATTTTCGTTTTTTTCCGTCTGTTAAAACCTCCCAGAAATATGGATTTCTGTTCAATTTTGCTATCTTTGGGTAAAACAAACATAAATGGAGTAATAATTTATAAATGCATAAGCTATGTCAAATTATCACGAACCGGCAGAAGAGCTGTCGCAACAAGCACGGAATTTTTCCAGAGCGCTGAATAGCCTGAAAGAAGAGATAGAAGCCGTGGACTGGTATCATCAGCGGGTAGATCTCACCGAAGACGAGTCCCTGAAAAAAATATTGGCCCACAACCGGGATGAAGAGATTGAGCATGCGTGTATGACCATTGAATGGCTTCGCCGCAATATGCCCGGGTGGGACGAAGAACTCCGGACTTATTTGTTCTCAGAAGGTGACGTTACTGAACTGGAAGAAGGCGAAGAAGGAGGTGCCAAAGGAAGTACACAATCATTAGGTATTGGAAAAATTAAATAATAGGAGATTGAAATATGGATATTCTCAGAAAATCGATGGCCCCCATTTGCGAAACAGCATGGGAAGAAATTAATGATAATGCTACAGAAGTATTGACATCGGTGCTTTCGGCCCGAAAATTTGTGGATGTGGATGGTCCCAAAGGCTGGGATTTTCCTGCTCTTTCCCTTGGGCGTGTGCATGTTCCCGCCGATCAGAAAGGGGATGTGCAGTATGGCATTCAGCAGGTGTTGCCGCTTATTGAAACAAGAATCCCTTTTGAACTCAACATCTGGGAACTCGACAATGTAGCCCGGGGTGCTAAGGATATTGACCTGGGCAATATGGAGGAGGCTGCACGAAAGCTGGCCCATTTTGAAGAAGATGCCATTTACAAAGGGTTCAAAGCCGCAAGCATTAAAGGAATTAAAGAATGCTCTGATTATGATCCGTTGAAAATGCCAAGCGATGATGATGAGATCATCCGCATCATATCGGAAGGCATTGCCAAGCTGAAAACCGCCTCGGTAGAGGGGCCTTATTCTCTGGTTCTGAATACAGAATTATGGCAACGGTTCAACTCTTCAGGAAAAGGATATCCGTTGCGTAAGCGTGTGGAAGGCTTGTTGGGAGGCTCCATTATTATGGCTCCCTACATTGATGATGCCTTCCTGGTTTCTGAACGGGGAGGGGATTTTGAGATGGTTATCGGACAGGATATTTCCATCGGTTATGAATCGCATAACCAGAAAACCGTTCAGCTTTATTTCACCGAGTCGTTTACGTTTCAGGTGGTAGATCCCGCAGCTGTGGTGGTGCTGAAATAACTCAAAATCATCTTGCCTGGCGCCGAATCAGGCTTTATGTATACCGGGAGTTTTCCTTTGTGGAAGGTAGCTTCCGGTTTTATTTTTTTATCTCCGGCCTGCCTTTTCCTGAATTGAAAACAGTTTGAATCTCTGGCTTATGAAAAACAAAGTGGTGATTGGTTTGGGCGAAATCCTTTGGGATTTTTTGCCCGACGGAAAAAAACTGGGTGGGGCTCCGGCCAATTTTGTCTGGCATGCGCAGCAACTCGGTGCACGGGGTCTTGTGATAAGCGCCGTAGGAGACGATGATTATGGAAGGGAGATACTTGATGTCATCCGGCAACGGAAATTGGGAAATGGCATTGCTGTAGCCAAAAAACCAACGGGCACTGTGACGGTAAAACTGAAAAAAGGAATTCCCGAATACATCATTCATGAGAATGTGGCATGGGATTTTATCGAATTGAACGATTTGGCTGTAGATGGATTGTGCAGGGCTGATGCGGTTTGTTTTGGCACATTGGCCCAGCGGGGAGTATGTTCTCGGGAAACCATCTTTAAAGCCCTTGAGATGACACCTGAACATTGTCTGAAAGTGTTTGATATTAACCTCCGGCAACAATTTTACAGTAAAGCGATCATTGAGCGTTCTTTGCTATATGCGGATGTTCTTAAACTAAATGATGAAGAACTTTTGGTGGTG
Source organism: Bacteroidota bacterium (assembly GCA_051744695.1). Classification (GTDB taxonomy): domain Bacteria; phylum Bacteroidota; class Bacteroidia; order Bacteroidales; family Marinilabiliaceae; genus Marinilabilia. Next base: position 11,420 of record JBNJDH010000005.1, read on the forward strand.
AAGGACCTTTTGGGAATTTCCGGCAATGACGTGATCGTCTGTAAAAACATTCTGACTCATTACAATTTAAAAATGCTTGTGCTGACTGGCGGCGACCAGGGAAGCATGTTGCTCACAAGGGATGAGATTTCAGAACTTAAAACCCCCGAAACCAAAGTAGCAGATACAATAGGTGCCGGAGATGCTTTTGCAGCCGCCGTAACGATGGGGGTCCTTAATGACTTACCCCTGAATGAAATTCATAAAAAAGCAGTGGAAATTTCGGCTTTTGTTTGTACACAAAATGGTGCGATGCCTGTATTGCCTTCTCGAATGAGTTGGTGAGATATTGAGCTATTGAGTTGGTGAGCTGGTGATTTTTGACAAAGAATTGGGGCTCAGGACGTGAAAATATCTCAAAGGATAAAATTTAAATAGGGGTTGCTGAAAAAGGCAACAGGTTTCAAAATAGAAAGGGAAGCCGGCTTTAAGCCCGCTACTTCCGTGAACTGTAACCAATTGACTTTTTCAGCAACGCCAAGCAAATTTTTAATGTATACAATAAGTCAGGTCAATAACATCACTTGCCATACCCAATCGTGTGACCCAAAATCACTTTATGAAAAGGCGAGAGTCCCAGGGCTTCTTCTAATGCAGGTTTGTCGATCCATGCCCTTACCACGCAATTCAGCCCCTCTGATGCACATGCCAGGTAAGTGTTCTGGCCTATGAAACCCGTGTTGGCATGCGAAGTCATCAGATGTTCGTCCGTGATGTCGGCAGGGTCTTCTACCCCGGCTTTTTCCATGTTGGCTACGTAGATGAAATTGACCGGAGCGTCGGCTACGAAGTCTTGTTTGCCACAATGTTCGCGAAGATCACCTTCTTTGATTTGTTCCAGTTGATGTTTTTGTGCGTTATAGAAATAGGCTCCGTCAGCCATAACGACGTAAAGCTCCACTTCCTGCTTGTTTTGAGATGAGGGAGCTGTTCGTTTATCTTCACCCGGCCGGTTGATGCCCCACGCTGCCCAGCAGAGGTTGGCCAACTGCTGCTTGCTGAGATCCTTGCTGCTAAAATCCCGACTGCTGCTTCGCTCATTGAGCGCCTGCATCAAGGGCATGCCACCTTCTTTGTCAGGTTCTGGCAATTCAATGGTCTGGGCTTGAATGCCTGCTGATGACATTAAAAATGCCACCATAATAAGTGCAAATAATTTGTTCATAAGCGTTTTTTATTGGGTTCGACATATTTTAGAATTATTTGTTCCCTCAATAGGTCGTTAGATTTTTAGATATGAGATTTAAGATGAACCATATAATGCTGAAAATCTGCATTTTGACAAAAAGAACCATTAAAATATAAACAATTGAATCAAAGGTTCTTGCAAAAGTTTAAGGCTGTAGTTTAAAATGGCGATTTTTCCTGTAAAGCCCTGGCAAGGGCGACCGTATGGTAATTGACACTCAGAAAATCAACGACCCAAGCCCCGGCAGGGGTGTCCCTATAACAGAAAAAATTTAAGGGTGCAAAGAGGGTCACCACTGCCGTGGCTCAGGGTTTTTGGGGAACTTTTTTTTACCATACGATCGCCCCACTCCGGGGGCTTTAAGGATTTTGCCCAAATTTATTTGTTGCTGAAAAATAGCAACGCAAAATTAAACTAGAGCCAAGTTTAACGGACTATTGCTCTCTGAATGGTTTAATATATAAAAAAACCGGGACAAAAAATTGCCCCGGTATAAGTTTGTTAAAATTTGATTGGTGTCATGGATTTTAGTTGTCTCAAACTTTGAGATCTTTTTTCGATAGATAAAAGTCAATCCGGTCAATCCCGGTTTCTTTGTTTCTTTTGTCCATCTCGTCAAGGGTCTTTGGAGGGGGCACAATAACCTGATCGCCAGGCTTCCAGTCGAGCGGTAAGGCAACTTTGTGCTCATCAGAAACCTGAAGCGCTTTCAATGCCCTGAGGATTTCGTCCATGTTGCGGCCTACATTAAGTGGGTAATACATGATCAGACGAATTTTCTTTGACGGATCGATGAAGAATACAGCCCGAACAGCAGCTGTTTCATGCTCATTGGGTTGCAACATTCCGTATTTCTTCGATACTGACATGTCCAGGTCTGCAATGATGGGAAAATCGAAATAAACCCCGGTTTTCTCTTTTACATTTGAGACCCATCCAAGGTGAGCATGAATGCTGTCAATACTCAATCCGAGCAGTTCGGTATTCAGTTCATCAAATTCTTTTTTGCGTTGAGCAAAACCACTCATTTCGGTTGTGCATACAGGCGTGAAATCAGCCGGGTGAGAAAACATCACCACCCACTTATCTTTTGCGAAATCTGACAATTTAATCTGACCTTTTGTGGTCATGGCAGTGAAATCAGGTGCCTTGTCACCAATGCGGGGCATTGGATAAAATTCTTGTTGTCCTTGTTGTTCTTCTTGTTTTTCCATCTTTCTAAACATTTTTGGGTTTTTGAATAATTATTTTGCTTAAAACCTTAACAAAAATACAACCCGCAATGTTTTTGATCAAATCAATTTTTTCAATGAGGGATAGATGGAGTTTATGGGAAAGCCCGCTTTACCCTGTGTAATAAAAATTATTGAGTTTTTTTATTGTGGGGAACTATTAAACAGGGTGAAGCGGGCTAAGGTGCTACCGTGGCAGCCCTGAGAATTAAAATCCGAACAATTCATGCATTTTGTAAAAGATATCGGTGTTTTTCATGACACCTGTAAAATGCTCAGCACCTGGGCCAAAAGCAAAAACCGGAACCATAACGCCGGTGTGTCCGCCTGTCGTGTATTTGGCGCTGACCTGCCCTTTTTCAAAATCTCCGTTTTTTATTGACATTCCGCCCGTTTCATGATCAGAAGTGACAATGACGAGCGTTTCCTCGTCCTGAATGGCTGCTTCAAGGGCATTCCCAACGGCCCGGTCGAAGTCGAGCAGTTCCTGAACGATGTAAGTGGTGTTGTTTTCGTGGCCGCCCCAGTCGATTTGCGAGCCTTCCACCATAAGGAAAAATCCTTCTTCGTTTTGCTTCAGAACATCAATGGCTTTGTTTGTTCCCTCTGGAATAATTTCACCCCGTTCGGGCCAGCGGGGATTGTGTTTGTCGGCTGTCAGGATAGCCATGGGACCTTCATCTGTTCCGGAAGCTTCATTGATGGTGTCGAAAATCCGGTACCCTTTTTGGCCGAGTTCTTCCAAAAGATCGCGGTTGTCTTCACGCGATTCAAAAAAGCTTTTTCCGCCTCCAATGAAAATATCGATCTCTGTGTCGAGAAAATCGGCAGCAATTTCTTCATAATTGTCGCGCGATTCATTGTGGGCAATGAAAGCCGCCGGGGTTGCATGCGTAATGGCCGATGAAGAAACCAGTCCCGTGGCTTTCCCGTTTTCCTCGGCGATTTCCAGGATGGTTGTCAGTGGCTTTTTGTTCACATCTACAGCAATTGCACCTCCGTAGGTTCTCTCCCCGGTAGAAAAAGCCGTGCCGGCAGCGGCCGAATCAGTAATGTAATCATCTGCACTTTGGGTGGTCACGAAACCGGAAAAGGGCATGTTGCTCATATACAAATTGCCACCATTGGCTGTGTAGCCTGCTGTGAGTTGTGTGGCTCCCATGCCATCAGCGATCATTAGAATGATGTTTTTTGGTTGTTGTCCCACTTTAGCAGTTTGGTCCGGGACAACGGTTACCTCATGCATGGAGTCATTGACAAAAGTCTCATCGGGGTTCCTTTTGTCCTTATAATCTTCCTGGGCAAAGATCCCCACCGAAAAAGTGCAAAGCAGCGTAATTAAAATAAATTTTGTTTTCATGGTCTTGTTGAATTTAAAAGCATTTGAAAAAATGGGCGGGGTTTTAGCCTGATTCATTTATGAATGAATCGGACCAGATGGTAGCCTGATGGTTTGATGGCCTTATAAAACATGTTCGGTTTATCCTCCCATGATGACTGTAAAATTGGGAGTTTCTGGTAACTTTAACAAATGGTCCGGCTAAAAGGTTTGTTAAATCTGCGTAAACAAAAAAAAGGGATGGTTGTTTGAAGTTTTAAGTGGCCTTTAGTTTGAATTTAAGACGACTTAATCATGTCGATTTCAACAGAGAATTTTCTAAAGAATGTATATCTCCTCGCCGAAGAAGAGGGAGTCGATGCAGTCACCAGCGGCGCTTTGGCCCGGCGTTTGAATGTTTCCCCGGCAGCTGTGAGCGATATGGCCGGGCGGCTTGAAAGAAAAGGTCTGATTGAGCATCAGCCTTACCGTTCTTTTCACTTGTTGCCCCGGGGCCGCGTGATGGCCATTGATATTGTGAGAAAGCATCGAATCTGGGAGCTTTTTTTATATGAAGTGTTAGAAATGGATTTACTCAGTATTCATCAGGAGGCTGAAAAACTGGAACATCATACTTCCGATGAGCTGGCTGAAAAAATGTTTCATTATTTGGGGAATCCGTTGTTTGACCCTCACGGCGATCCCATCCCGGATGCGCAAGGGGACATCCCGTCCGGAGAAGCGTTAAGTACCCTGGAAACGCAAATGCCCGGAACTGTTTGCACGGTTAAGCAACTGCGTTATAGGGACCGGGAAACTTCGGAAATGTATGAAAGGCATGGGATACGACAGGAGATGGATTTGTTTATCAGGAAGATTTATGATTTTGATGGAAGCGTGGAAGTAGAAACCAGGGATGGAAGGGACATTGTGATCGGGAGAAAACTGGCTTCCTTGATTTATTGTTTGTCCGGGAGATAGATGTTTTGGTTTTGAACCCCGCTTTTGAAAATGGAGCTTTTTTGTGTATTTAATGGTTTGAAAAATTGCGTTTTATGGAATTGAACAATTTGATGCTGGCTTTTGCTCTTACACTTTTTGCCGGATTGTCTACAGGAATTGGAAGTGCTATGGCTTTTTTTGCCAAAAGAACCAATACCCGGTTTTTGGCCATCAGTCTTGGTTTCTCGGCAGGGGTGATGATCTATGTTTCATTTGTAGAGATATTCGCAAAAGCCCAGGAATCGTTGGTTGAGGCGATGGGACATGAGCCGGGAACCTGGTTGACAGTGATTTCATTTTTCGGTGGCATTGCCCTGATTGCTCTGATCGACCGTTTTATTCCAAAAGGGGAGAATCCGCACGAGGTGGAGTTGGTTGAGCACATGAACGAATTGCAGCGGAAAGAGCATAAAGACAAACGACTGATGCGGATGGGGATGTTCACGGCTCTTGCCATTGCCATCCACAATTTTCCGGAAGGATTGGCTACCTTTACATCGGCCATGAATGATCCCAATCTGGGTGTTGCCATTGCCGTGGCCATCGCGATCCACAACATTCCCGAAGGCATTGCCGTTTCGGTACCGGTTTATTATGCCACCGGCAGTAAGAAAAAAGCTTTCATGCTCAGTTTTCTATCGGGATTGGCCGAACCGATAGGGGCCGTGGTTGGCTATATCATTCTTATGCAATTTATGAGTCCGTTGATGTTTGGCGTGAGTTTCTCAGCGGTGGCCGGGATCATGGTGTTTATCAGCATCGATGAGTTGCTTCCTGCGGCCAGGGAATACGGCGAGCATCATTTGTCGGTTTATGGAATGATCGCCGGAATGGGCCTGATGGCTTTGAGTTTGTTGTTGTTTATCTGATGCATTGATATTAAAATCATTAAATGAGAAGAGAAGAACGCTTTAAACACGTTATCAATTGGTTTAGGGAAAATGTTCCTGTTGCAGAAACGGAATTGAAATACCAGTCTCCTTACGAGTTGCTGGTAGCCGTCATCTTATCGGCCCAGTGTACCGATAAGCGGGTGAATATGATTACACCCGCAGTGTTCGAAAGATGGCCCACGGAAAATGAGTTGGCCGAAGCCACGCCGGAACAGGTATATGAAGTTATAAAAAGTTGCAGTTATCCCAATAACAAAAGCAAGCACCTGGTGGGTATGGCCCGAAAACTGCGTGATGAATTTAACGGAGTGGTGCCCGATGATGTGAAAGAATTGCAAAAACTGCCGGGAGTGGGGCGGAAAACGGCCAATGTGATTGCGTCGGTGGTTTACCAAAAACCCGCTATGGCTGTGGATACACACGTTTTTCGGGTTTCTTCAAGACTGGGTCTTACCGTCAATGCCAAAACGCCCCTGGAGGCCGAAAAACAACTTGTGAAGTATCTTCCGGAAGAGATTCTTCCGGTGGCTCATCACTGGCTCATCCTTCACGGGCGGTATGTATGCCTGGCCCGCAAGCCCAAATGCGAGGAGTGCGGCCTTAAATTATGGTGTAAATATTATTTGAAAAATAATGCTGCAACCGAAACAGAGGAAAAGTAGATAGGGTTTGCTGAAAAACGAACATTACATTTTTTGTGAGGATATTATAACGATGTTTTATTGATGGATGTATAAGGATTTTTGTTAAAATTCGGAAATATCCTTGCACGTAATAAAGCCCGCTGAAGCGGGCTGAAAAGGGGATTTGTGGCCTGTTTGAAACACCCAGCTGAAGCTGGGTGCTAATCTCATATGATGCAATTTCTTGTGATATAGAAAAATTCATGAGAATAGCACCCCGATTTACCCTGTGTAATTTTACCAAAAAAATGGGCGTATTTAAAGATACAAAACTATTAAACAGGGTGAATCGGGGTGTTCATAAAATACGGCTAACCTCGCCTACCAGCCGGCTTTAAGCCGGCTTCTCCCGTAAATTGCAACTAACTAACTTTTTAAGCAAGGGCTAAATGATTATTGCCCAAAACAGAAAACCCCATTTCCGGGCCGCAGGTTTTATCCATTTAAAATTTCGTAAATTTATTTCCGTCAAAATCAAAATGCCGATGTAGCTCAGTTGGTCAGAGCGGTTGTTTCGTAAACAACAGGTCAGCGGTTCGAACCCGCTCATCGGCTCATTCTTCCCCGTCATTATCATTGTTCCCCAGGTCTTTAGATTTGAAAAAAGCAATAATCTCTCTTAACTGATCGGCCTGGCCGGAGAGTTCTTCCGCATTTGAGGCCAGCTCTTCGCTTGAAGATGCGTTTTGTTGGGAAATGTTATTAAATTGATCGATGGCTTCTTTCACCTGGTTGATCCCTGTTGTTTGTTCAACGCTTGCTTCACTAACTTCCTGAACCATTTGTGTCGTTTGCTCAATTTTTGCAATGGCCGTGTTCATAATATCTCCTGCTCCACTGGCCAGTTCCAGGCTGTTGTTACTGAGATCGGTGATCTCACTGGCGGCATTTTTGCTTCTTTCAGCTAGTTTGCGGACTTCCGAGGCCACTACCGAAAAGCCTTTGCCGTCACCCCCTGCAGTGGATGCCTCAATGGCAGCATTAAGCGCCAAAATGTTGGTCTGGAACGCAATGTCGTTGATCATGGAGATTTTATTTGTAATATCGGTATTGGCCTGCACAGTCTTGCCGGTTTTTTCAGCCACCTGTTTGATCAGGTTTGTGGCTTCTTCAGACATCTTCTCTGTGCTGCGGGCATTCTGTGCATTTTGTTCCACTGTTGAGGAGACTTCTTCCATGGTAGAGGAAACTTCCTCTACTGAACTGGCCTGCTCGCTGGCGTTTTGAGACAGTTGCTCGGATGAACTACTTACCTGATGACTTGCAGAGCTCAGGTAGGCTGAGCTCGATTCGATCTGGCGGATAATATTTTTGAGATTATCGGTAAGCTTGAAGATAGAATTGTTGAGTGTCCCCAATTCATTTCTTTTTTTCGATTGTTCGATATCAATGTCCAGGTCTCCTTCTGCCAGACTTGATATTTGTTTAATGGCTTTTTCAAGCGGTTTGCGGAGCGTCCGGTTGATGTTCCAGAACACCAAAGTACCAAGAGCGACATTGACCGGGGTAACCATTGCTGCCAGCGTATTGCTCAACAAATGTTCGATGGATGAGGCAAACCCGATATAGATCATTAAAATTACCAGTTGAAAACTAATCCCGAACATGAAGGACCGGCCAAAAATAATTCTTAGTATAATAAAGGCCACGGGAATGACGGCAAGCCCCGTCAGGGCTTCTTTTAAAATTTCATTCATAACTTGATTCTCTCCAAAAATCTACTTCGTTCTATTCTCTCTTTCTTTATGAATTGCAACATCAGCCGGCACTGAATTGTTTTTGCAATATTTTAATGGTTTTCAGCCCGGGTTCTTTTAGGGAATGGTAGGAGGGGTTTTGAATTCATACTCTTTGGATTCATACGTGACTTTTCAATTAAAGTTTTTGCTGATTTTGTGTTAAACCTTCACTTTCTTAATTTGTTCTAAAAAAATACCAAATTGTAGAGCTTGGCAATAATTAAGAAATTGTCGATGATTTTTGACTATATTCGATAACAGGGGGCTGACAAAATATTAAGTAAGGGGCGAGGTCAGAAACCTCGCGCAGCTAGTTGGTAATAAGTTGCTTATCGTCGGTTCAGATATTTGAAAATTTAACATCTAACAACCCATTTTAGAGATATCCCTTTTTATGGCATATTCGAAAAAACTGAGTTTCTTTATCGTTCTTTTCATTTGGCTGTTAGCGGGTTGTTCCCCCAAAACCGTCGATGTCACTTCGCCTGTCAGCGAGATGGAATCTTTTTCATCGGAGGGTGCATTTGAGGTGCCCGATCGTTGGTGGACTACATTTGATGATCCGGAACTTAACCAGGTTATGGACAGTGCCCTGGCCAATAACCTGGATCTGAAGTCGGCCTGGTACCGTCTTCAGGAAGCCCGTGCGATAAGGGACCGGGAATCTGCAACTTTTTTTCCTACGTTGGATGCTTCAGCGGACGTGAGCACGCAACAGCCTGAAAGCACACAGGGAGGAGGCGAAGAATGGGACGTCGGATTGTCTGCCGGTTACGAAGTGGATTTGTGGGGACGCATCAGGGCATCCATGGATGCTGAGGAATTCCGGATGGATGCATCTTACTATGACTATCAAACAGCCGCTTTGTCATTGTCAGCAGAGATTGTCCGCGTCTGGTATGGACTTGCTGAAGCCCGGAGGCAGGTTGAAATAGCTGAAGAACAGGTGGAAACCAATGCCAGCGTGCTTGATTTAATCAAAACCCGCTTTGGCAACGGACAGGTCAGGCGGGTGGACATTTTGCGTCAGGAACAACTGCTGGAGTCCAGCAGGGAACGCCTTATTCAGGCCGAATCGCGCCAGCAGGTCCTTGAACATCAGCTCGCGGTTTTGTTGGGAAATCCCCCCCGTGAAGAGATCAGTCCCATGCCTCGTCAGTTGCCCGAGTTGTCATCCCGGCCCGGAACAGGTCTCCCAACAGAGCTCATTCAACGACGGCCGGATGTCAGGCAGGCTTTAAACAATGTCCGGGCCTCCGATCGCGATCTGGCTGCTGCCATAAGCAATCAATATCCAAGGCTCACACTTTCCGCTTCTTTGTCCTCTTCTGCCGGTAATACCGATGATCTTTTTAACAACTGGATCCGTTCTTTCGCCGGAAATCTCTTTGCACCTGTTTTTTATGGTGGTGAGCTCAGGGCTGAAGCCGAAAGGCTCGATGCGGTAAAGAACCAGAGTTTATATGCTTACGGGCAGACTGTGCTAACTGCCTTTCAGGAAGTGGAAGATGCCCTCATCAGGGAACAAAAGCAGAAAAAGCGAATCGAAAGCCTGGAGAAACAATTGGAACTGGCGCGGGAAACCAATGAACAAATTCGTGTTGCTTATTTCAACGGAATGGGAAATTATTTGGACGTACTGACGGCATTGGATGAAGCCCAGCAGCTTGAGCGCAATCTGCTTTCTGAACGTCTTGTTTTGTTTGAGTATCGTATTGCCCTGTTCCGGGCTCTGGCAGGTGGTTTTGAAACCACGCCCGTGGATGACGGGACCGGGGAAAGTGAGCCCGGAAATGAAAATGAATGATCGGGAAAATATAACCAGCAAAAACTGAACTGAGATGCATAAAAAGAAGGGCTTTCTTATATCATTGATCATTTTGGCAGGAGCTGCTATCGTGGTCGTGGTCATATTTTTGACTGAACCCACGGCCGAAAGGGAATCAGCTGCAAAGGAAACAGCAATGCTGGTCAATGTGACAGAAGTTGAGCGCGGAAGTTATCACCCCGTGTTTGTTTCAACCGGGACGGTGCGTCCCACAAGGGAAATTGTTCTCAGCCCCCAGGTAAGCGGGGAGGTCATGGAACGTTCTCCCGATTTCAACCCGGGCAATAATGTGGAAAAAGGTGATAAGCTTTTACAACTTGAACCGGCAGACTACAAAAATACCCTTCAATTGCGAAAAAGCGAGTTGCAGGAAGCCCGGGCTTCATTGCAGATTGAAAAAGGACAGCAGGAAGTGGCCCGCCGCGATTATGAGCAATCGGGTGAAGAGTTCTCTGAGGAAAACAAAGCCCTAATGCTCAGAATCCCCCAGTTGAATACAGCCCGTTCGAACGTGGAATCGGCCAGGGCCGCTGTGGACCAGGCAGAGTTAGATCTTCAGCGAACAACCATACGTGCTCCCTTTCAGGCTACTATACTGTCGCGCAACGTGGATGTGGGGTCACAGGTTGGGCCGGGAGATCAGCTTGGCCGCCTCGTGGGCATCGAAAAATACTGGGTGGAAGCCACGGTGCCTCAGTCGAGATTGCGCTGGTTGGAATTCTCAAATGAAGGTGAAGATGAGGGTGCCCAGGTACATGTTCGCAACCGGTCGTGGAGCGATGAAGAAAACCGTACAGGGCAGCTCTATAAAATGGTTGGGGCCCTGGAAGATGATACCCGTCTTGTCCGGGTTTTGGTGGAAGTTCCCGATCCCCTGGCGCTTAATTTTGAAGCCGGAGAAAAGCAACCGTTGATGATCGGGGCTTTTGTTGAGGCAAGCATCCGGGGACGCGAGTTAGAAAATGTCATTAAGCTAAACAGGGATTATGTGCGTAAGGGCAATACAGTCTGGGTGATGAAAGATGGAGAGCTGGATATCAGAGATGTGGAGATTGTGTTGGACGATGCAGAGCATGCTTATATCTCAGAGGGACTTGAAAACAACGACCGGGTTGTAACAACCAATCTTGCCACTGTTGTGGATGGGGCACCGCTTCGTGTTGATGAAAACGGGAACAGGTAAGGATTATGGAAAATCAATCTCAATCAAAAAACGGGCAAAACGAGGGGAAGGGGATCATGGAATTTATGGCCCGCAATTCTGTGGCGGCCAATCTTTTGATGATCATCTTGCTGGCCGGTGGCGTGTGGACCATGTACAACATGCAGAAGGAGGTGTTTCCCGATTTTCAGCTCGACATTGTTGACGTGAGTGTGGTTTATCCCGGAGCAGCGCCGGAAGAGGTGGAATATGGCATCCTTATGCCTGTGGAAGAAGCCGTTCGTGGTGTGCAGGGAATCAAAGAAGTGACTTCAACGGCCCGTGAAGGATCGGGGTATGTGCAGATCGAACTTGTGCCCGGAACGGAGCGGATGAAGGCTTTTCAGGATATTCAGCAGGCTGTAAACCGCATCCGGACCTTCCCGGATGACATTGAAGAGCCGGAAGTGGTGCTTCAGGCCCGTCAGCGCGATGTGATGGAAGTGGGGATTTATGGTGATGTGGACATTTGGACCTTGCGGGTATTGGCCGAACAGCTTCGTGATCAACTTATTAACAGTGGAGATATAACCCAGGTGGACATCGGGAATGTACCCGATATGGTCACGCATGTTGAAATTCCTCGCTACACCTTACGTGAGTATAACCTTACCTTGAGTGAGGTGGCCGATATTATTGCCCGCTCGAGTGAAGATGTTCCGGCCGGAGCCCTGGAAACCGGAAGTGGCGAGATTCTTTTGCGCATGAAAGAGCGCAAGCAATGGGCAAGGGAGTTCGAAAAGATCGGGATCGTTTCTTCTGAAACCGGCGGAACGGTCACCCTCGGGGAAATTGCTGAAGTGACCGATGGTTTTGAAGAGACAGGTTTTCATGGCGAATTTAATGAACAACCTACGGTAGATCTGAGCATTTACAGGGTTGGTGATCAATCTCCCCTGGATATTGAGGAAGAAGTCAAGACCATCCTGGCCGATTTTGAGCAAACCTTACCACCCGGTGTTCAATACCGGATCGATAGCAACCGGGCCGAGGATTATCGCGAACGGTTGTCGCTTCTGACAGGCAATGGACTGCTGGCCGTGGTTATTGTTCTGCTAATCCTTGCCCTTTTTCTGGAGTATCGTCTGGCATTCTGGGTCATGATGGGCATGACGATCTCGTTTGTTGGCGGCATTGTTTTCCTCCCTGCCATTGGGGTAAGCATCAATATGATATCCATGTTTGGCTTCCTCGTGGCCCTGGGGATTGTGGTGGATGATGCCATTGTTGTGGGCGAGAACATTTATGAGTACCGTCAGCAGGGCATGGGGGTTATGGAAGCCGCCATCAAAGGAAGTAAGGATATTGCCCGTCCCGTGGTGTTCAGTATTTTGACCAACATCATAGCATTTATTCCGCTTCTTTTTATGCCGGGGGAGACCGGAAAATTCTGGTGGCCCCTGCCGGTTGTTGTGATCACGGTGTTGGCGGTTTCACTTTTTGAAGCCTTGTTGATCCTGCCTGCCCACTTGGGGCATACGAAATACAAGACAGAGAAAGGGGTCTGGGTCTATGTGGAACGTGTACGCAAAGCATTTGGCCGGCGGTTCGACCATTTCATTGATCACAAGTACAAGCCATTTCTTGATTTTACCCTTCGGAATCGCTATATTACTTTAAGTGTGGCCATCGGACTTTTCATCATCGTGGGTGGTTACGGGTATAGTGACCACATGGGCATTATTATGATGCCCGAAGTCTCTGCCGATGAGATTGAGGCAGGTGTCAGGCTCCCGGTGGGAGTTACACCGGAACAGGCTGAGCAGGTGGCCCGGGACATCACGCGCAGTTCCCGGAAAATGTTTGAAGAACATGACCTTTATGAAGTAGCTGAAGGGATAAAAACCAATGTGCGGGGCCAAAGTTTTATTGATGTGGAGATTGTCATGAAGCCCCCTGATCAACGAGATATGAGTGGTCGTGAGCTTATTACCTTGTGGCGAGACGAAATCGGGGACATCCCAGGTGTGGACCAGATCACCTTCCAGGCAGAGAGAGGTCCGGGTGGCTGGGCCCCGGATATCAGTGTGGATATTAGTCATTCGGATATTGATGTGCTCGAAAAAGCCAGTATGGATTTTCTGGCCCAGGCCGAATCGTTTGAAGTGACAAAAGACGTCAACGATAATTATGATGCCGGTAAGATGCAATTTGACTTCAAATTGCTGCCTGAGGGACGGCGCTTAGGTCTGACCTCTTCTGAAGTAGGCCGGCAGGTCCGGAACGCGTTTTACGGGGCTTTAGCCATGCGCCAACTCCGGGAAGTAAATGAAGTGGAAATGCGGGTGAAATTGCCGTATGAACAACGGGAAGAGTTGCATAACCTGGAGGATTTTGTTGTCCGTACACCTGACGGACAGGAAGTTCCTTTGTATGAAGTGGCCAACCCTGTCTCCGGAGAAGCTTTTACCAGCATCAACAGGCGTGATGGTCGTCGCGTGGTAACTGTGAGTATGGAAGTGGAACCGGAAACGGCTATTTCCCAAGTGATTGCTTCGATGAAGAATGAAGTGCTTCCCCAACTCGGGGCCGATTACCCGGGTACCACATGGAGTTTCCAGGGGTCGCAGGCCGATATGAGAGAGTCCACGGAAGTATTGTACAGTGGGTTTATGATGGCAATGTTGATCATGTATGCCCTTTTGGCCATGGCTTTTGGCAATTATGTGCAGCCCCTGATCGTGATGTTTGCCATTCCTTTTGGAATTGTGGGGGCGGTCATCGGACACATTTTGCTGGGGCATGACCTTTCGCTCGTTAGCTTGATGGGAATCATAGCTCTTTCGGGCGTGGTGGTCAATGATTCTCTGATTATGGTCCACTATGCCAACCGGAAACGGGAGACAATGATGGCTTTTGATGCCATACATGAGGCGGGCATCCGGCGTTTCAGACCGATTATGCTGACAACTTTTACCACCTTTGGCGGACTGACCCCCATTATACTGGAAACCTCCCGCCAGGCCTATCACCTGATTCCGATGGCTATATCACTTGGATTCGGGATACTGTTTGCCACAGCTATCATTCTGGTGATTGTGCCATGTTTCTTTATGGTGCTGGAAGATCTCAGAGTTGTTGTAAAAGGAGAAGTTAGGTAGTAGCTCAGTCGCAGAGTCAGAAGTCAGAAGTAGCTGAAAGCTCGAAGTTCAAAGCTGTTAGCTCGTAGCTCTTGGCTCTTAGGTGTTTAATTTGGGACAATTATTTTGAGTAGCTGGAAGCTTTTAGCTAAAAAAAGCCGGAGGCTTTTGTCCTAAGAGCTAA